>JACQDI010000066.1 GCA_016201195.1 Acidobacteriota bacterium
CGAGGAGCTGAGCGAGTTTGTGCGGCATCACGACCGGGTCTACGTGGTGGAGCAGGACCGGGACGGCCAACTGCGCGACCTGATGATGCTCGACCTGGATCCGGCGCTGCACACGAAACTGCGCAGCGTGCGTTACTACGGCGGGCTGCCCATCGACGCGCGCACCGTCACCGACGACATTGTTCAACAGGAGGGTTTGTGAGCGCTGTAGCCACATCGCCACCTAAGAAGACCAACCGCATCGGCCTGGATTTGGTGGGATACAAAGGGCTGAGAACCACGCTGTGCGCCGGATGCGGGCATAACGCGATATCGGAGCGGATCATTGAGGCGTTTTTCGAAATGGGGGTCGCGCCCTGGCACGTGATCAAGCTGTCGGGGATCGGCTGCTCGTCCAAGTCGCCGGCGTATTTTCTGAGCATGTCGCATGGGTTCAACGCGGTGCACGGGCGCATGCCGTCGGTGGCGACGGGCGCGATGCTGGCGAACAAGGATCTGCTGGCGGTGGGCGTGAGCGGGGATGGAGATACGGCGTCTATCGGGATCGGGCAGTTCGTGCACCTGATGCGGCGGAACCTGCCCATCATCTACATCATCGAGAACAACGGCTGCTACGGGCTGACCAAGGGGCAGTTCTCGGCGACGGCCGACATCGGATCGAGACTGAAGACGGGGGTCATCAATGAGCTGCCGCCGATTGATACCTGCGCCCTGGCGATCCAGTTGGGGGCGACGTTCGTGGCGCGGTCGTTTTCCGGAGACAAGAAGCAGTTGAGCGCCCTGCTCAGGGCGGCCATATCCCACCGGGGGACGGTGCTGCTGGACATCATCTCGCCGTGCGTGACCTTCAACGACCACGAGGGATCGACCAAGAGCTACGGGTACATGAAGGACCACGAGGAGCCGCTGCACGACATCGACTTCGTGCCCTACTTCCAGGCCATCGAGCTGGAGATGGCGCCGGGAGAGGCGCGCGACGTGACCATGCACGACGGATCGCATCTGCGGCTGCGGAAGCTGGCCGAGGATCACGACCCGTCGAACAAGATGGAGGCCCTTCGGCTGCTCGAGGAGACGAACAGCAGGGGTGAGGTCCTCACCGGGCTGCTCTACCTGGAGACGAACCGGCCGGACTTTCTGCAACTGCTGCACGTAACCGATGAGCCGCTGGCCACGCTGCCGGAGAGCCGGGTGCGGCCCCCGGAATCAGCGCTGCTGGAGATCATGGAGGAGTTGCGGTAGGGGGACCCCAAAGCGCAAAGAAAGAGGTAGAATACGGCCATGTGGAGAAGAAGCGCGCTTCTTGGGGTGGTAGAATACGGCCATGTGGAGAAGAAGCGCGCTTCTTGGGGTTTTGGGTGCGCTGGCGGGTTGGGCGCAAACCACGAAGGATTCTCCTCAGGCCCCGCAGACCGGGATTCAGGTGCAGGTCAACGTGGTCAACGTGCCGGTGACCGTCACCGACACGCAGGACCGGTTCATCACCGACCTCGAAAAGAAAGACTTCAAGATCTGGGAAGACGGCAAGTCGGTGGAGGTGCGCTATTTTTCGCGCGACCCCAAGCAGGCAGTGGTGGTCGGCTTCCTGCTGGACGCCAGCAACTCCGCCCGGCTCTACTTCAAGACCTATCAGGAAGCGATCACCGACCTGGCCTTCGTGCTGCTGCCGGGGGATAACAGGAGCAAGGGGTTTCTGGCCGCCTACCACACCGAGCCGGATTTTCTGGTCAAGCCCACCAATGACGGCGAGAAGATCGCCGAGAAGATCCGCGCGCTGAAGCCGGGCGGCGGCAGCGCCATGCTCGACACCATCTACCAGGCCTGCAACAAGTACTTCACGGTGAAGGGAGAGCCGAACGAGCCCAAGCGGGTGCTGATCGTGGTGGGCGATGGGCATGACAACAACAGCAAGGTGACGCTGGAGCAGGTGCTGGAGGCGGCGCAGCGGGCGCAAGTGGTGATCTACGCCGTCAGCACCGTGGGCTACGGGTTTTCAAACGAAGGCGAGGCGACGCTGGTGCGGCTGGCGGAAGAGACCGGCGGGCGCATCGAACGGCCCTTGCAGAAGATCCACACCAAGGTTTCAGGGTATCTTTCCACGCCCTCCGACGAAGGCAACTACGCCTACAAAGTGGGGACCGGCCAGTACGCGGCCGAGCTTTCCGGGAGCCTTTACAGGGCGATTACCGATCTTACCGGCGATATTACTCATCAATATATGTTGGGCTATGTTCCGCCCACGCCGTTGACCGACCGCAAGTTTCGCAGCATCAAGGTGGCGGTCAACCTGAAAGACACGGATGTGAAGCTGCGGGCCCGCAAGGGCTATTTCCCGCCGCAATAATAGTTCGGGGGTCAGCGATGAAAAACGTGCTCATAGCGGTTGTGTTCTGTCTCGTAGTGTCCCTGACCGGGCGGGCCCAGACGGGGACCGGGAGCATTCAGGGGACGGTGACCGACGCCGCCTCGGCGGTGGTGCCCAACGCGAAGGTGACCGTTATCCACGTTCAGACCGGGCGGCAGTACGTGACGGCCACCAACGAGGTCGGGTTCTACCTGGCGCCGTCGGTGCAGCCGGGCAACTACAAGATCGCCGTGCAGGCGGCGGGGATGCAGACCTGGGAGGGCGAACTGGTGTTGCTGGTGGGGCAGACGGCGGTGGTCGACGCGATGCTGAAGGTGGGGGCGACGGCAACCGAGGTGACGGTGGTAGGGGACGTCACGCCGCTGGTGACCACCACCGCCCCCACGCTGGGCAACGTGGTAGAGCGGGCACGGATTGACGAACTGCCGCTGAATGGGCGGTTCATCCAGACGTTGGTCCAACTGACCACGCCGGGGCTGGAGGGGAGCGCGTCGGTGCCGCGGGTCTACGGGCTGCGGGAAACCTCGATGGAGTTTTTGCAGGACGGGGCGGTGCTGACCAACCGCGACACCGGCGAACTGTCGGGGAGGCCTCCGGGGGTGGACACGGTGGACGAGTTCCGGGTGGAGACGAGCAACTCTTCGGCCAAGATGAACCGGCCGGCGACGACGATTCTGTCGACCAAGAGCGGCTCGAACGACATCCACGGCGCGCTGTTTGAGACGGCTCGCAACAGCGCCATCGGGGTGGCGCGGCGGCGGCAGGATTACTACGACAAGCCGCCGCACCTGGTGCGCAACGAGTTCGGGGCCTCGCTGGGCGGGCCGGTCTATCTGCCCAAGCTCTACAACGGCAAGAACCGGACATTCTTTTTCTTCGCCTACGAGGCGTACCGGCAGTTGTCGGCGAGCACCACCAGCACCACCATGCCGACCCTAGCCATGCGGCAGGGGGACTTTAGCGGGCTGGTGGACGGAGCGGGACGGAAGACGACGATTTATGATCCGTGGACCACGGATTCCAAGACCTGGCAGCGGGAGCCATTTCCCAACAACGTGATCCCGATCAGCCGGATCAGCCCGCTCGCGAAGTACTTCTACAGCGTGACGCCGGCGCCGACCACGGCGGACAATCCGCTGGTGACCGATAACTACTTCGGGCCGGCGGTGTCGAACCGGCTGGACCACACCGAGACGGCGCGCATCGATCACCGGCTCTCGGAACGGGACCAGTTGTTCGGCCGCTGGACGCACGGCAACCGCTGGGCCAAGAGCCGCTCGGGCGGCGGCGGCTCGCCGGTGATGCTGGACGAAGCGGGCAACGTGACGTTCCGACCGGTGCGCGACGACAGCGCGGTGGTGTCGTGGACCCACACCTTCTCGCCGACGTTTTTCGGTGAGACTCTGGCCACCGGGTCGAATGAGGACCTGTTCATCTACGTGGGGACCGATGATCTCAACCACGCCGACCGGCTGGGAATGCCCAACCCGTTCCACGAGACGGGGCTGCCGAACTTTTCAGGCACCGGCTTCAAGATGGTCTATTCCTATGCCGACAACAAGCGCGAGAATATCACCCAGGTGATCAGCGTCGACCAGAACTTCACCAAGATCCTGGGCCGGCACCAGATGCAGTTCGGGGGGCGGTTCCGGCACGAGCGGCTGCACGTGTTGCCGGATCAGCAGCAGGTGCAGGGCAGCCACAGCTTCACCAGCCTGGGCACGGCGCTTTATGACCCGAGCTCGGGGGCGTCCTACCTGGCGCAGACCCGCACCGGACACGAGGCGGCCAGCCTCTTCTTGGGCATTATGGGTTCCTATTCGGCCCAGTTCGTGCGGAAGTGGTATTTCCTCAGGGCGCGGGAGTACGCCGGATACTTCCAGGACAACTTCAAGGTGAATTCCCGCCTGACCCTGAACTTGGGGGTGCGGTGGGAGTTTTATCCGGCCATCCGGGAGCAGAACAACATCCTGACCGGGTTCGACAACAAGACAAAGTCCATCATCGACGGGGTGACGCTCGACCAGATGTATAAGCTGGGGGTGACCTCGACGTCGATTGTTTCGAACTTCACGGGCATCGGGGTGAAGTTCATCACGCCGGACCAGGCGGGGCTGCCGAGCACGATGATGTACTCGAACCCTTGGGATTTCGGGCCGCGGGCGGGGTTCGCCTACCGGCTGGGCTCGGGATCGCGCTCGGCGGTGCTGCGCGGGGGCTACGCGATTTACGGGTTCCCGATTCCGCTGCGGACGTTCAACGCGCGATCGCGGTCGAACGCGCCGACCAACGCGCGGTTCACCCTGAACCTGAACGATGCGGCGCAGAGCCCGGACGGGCAGCGCAACTACTGGGTGCGGGCGGTGCCGCCGATCATTGCCGGGGTCAACAGCAAGGACGTGCTCGACCCGACCAAGCCGGGCGGGGTGACGCGGGGATCGTTCCGCACCAGCTATTTCGATCCCAACCAGCCGACTACGCGGGCGCACGAGTGGAACCTGATGCTGGAGAAGGAGGTTCGAGACAACACCGTGGTGCGGGCGGGCTACGTGGGGACGCACGGGAGCCGCCTGGAGCAGTTCTACACCTATAACGAAGCGCCTAACAGCTACGTGTGGTTCAGGAACACCGGGCTGCCGCTGCCGTCGGGCGAGTTTTCCGGGGTGGCGATGCGGAACTTCGACCAGACCTCCTACGGCGACATCGAGGAATACCGCAAGACGGGGTGGTCCAACTTCAACGGAGCGCAATTCGAGATGGAGCGGCGGTACGCGAAGGGGTACGGCTTCCAGTTGTTCTATGTGCTGAGCAACGCGTTCCGGGCCGGGGGCAACGGGTGGAGCGAGGACTTTGTCCGCGAGGCCAACGTGTTTCTGGCCGGCGCGGTGCCGGCCGACCTGAATGCGCGCGACCGGTTTCTGAATTACCGGCGTGATCCGGACATCCCCAAGCACCGGGTGCGGTGGAACTGGATCGTGGACCTGCCGTTCGGGCGGGGCCACCGGTTTGCTTCCAACGGAGGCGGCCTGGTGGAGCGCATGGTGGGCGGCTGGCAGATCGCCGGGTACGGCACCATCCGCAGCAACTACTTCTTATTGCCGACCGACAACTGGGGGGCGCGGGGGCCGGTGGAGGTTTATGGCAAGCAGTACCCGATCCAGGATTGCCGCAGCGGGACGTGCTACGCGGGGTATCTCTGGTATAACGGATACATTCCGGCGAACCGCATCAACAGCCGCGACGCGCAGGGGCGTCCGAACGGGGTGATGGGGGTGCCGGCCAATTACAAGCCATCGTCACAGCCAGTCTATCCGACGCCGGCCAGCGGCGGCGGGTCAAGCGACCCCAACTTCCCTTACTACGAGACCAACACGACCTTCGTGCAGCTCAAGGACGGGACGTTGCAGCGGGTAACGCTCGACACCGGGCTGCATCCGTGGCGCAACCAGTTGATTCCGGGGCCGCGGAGCTGGGGGCTCGATGCGTCGGTGTTCAAGGCGATCCCGGTGCTGGGGGCTCGATGCGTCGGTGTTCAAGGCGATCCCGGTCAACGAGCGGGTGGCGCTGCGGTTCAACGCCGACTTCTTCAACGTGCTGAACATGCCGGGGCTGAACGGGCCGGACGACGTGAGCGGGATTGCGGGCCTGCGCAACTCGGCCAATACGGCGCGGCAGTTGCAGTTGACGCTAAGGCTGAGCTGGTAACAAAACCGGGCGTCGTCCGTGATAAGCTGATACTCAATGGCGGATGTGATCGCAGGACGTATTTCCAAGGACCCTGGCGTGTGCGGGGGGAAGGCGTGTATTGCCGGACACCGCGTACGAGTGTGGGATATCGTGGTCTGGCATGAGCATATGGGAATGAGCGCGGATGAGATCGTCGCCCAAATTCCGACGATCACCCTCAGCGACGTTCACACGGCTCTGGCCTACTACTTTGACCACATGGAAGAGATACGGGCCGAAACGCGGCAAGAAGCCGACTATGCCGGGGAGTTCATGCGAAACCATCCTTCGGCCCTTCAAGTCAAGCTTCAGAAGATGCTGGGCGACAAGGCCCGGTGAGCCTGCGTTTTCATCTCGATGAACACATCCCTTCCGCTGTCGGCCAGGGACTGAGGCGCCGTGGGATAGATGTAACTACCACTGGCGAAGCAGGCTTAGCCGGAATCCCCGACGAGCAGCAACTTAAGTTTGCATCGCGAGAGCAGCGCGTGATGGTAACGCACGACGGCGACTTCTTGCGTCTGCATAGAGGGGGCCTTCCACATGCCGGGATCGTGTACTGCAAGCAAGGAACACCCGCCATAGGGGAGATTCTCCATGGGCTGATCTTCATTCACGATTTGATGACGGCTCAAGAAATGGCGGGACAGGTAGTATACCTTTGAGTCCAGCCGGGTGGATCCGGCCATCGGTGTAGCCGACAGGCTATACTGGAATCGATCATGGCTCAACCGACTCGGAGTACGATTGCGGAGTGGACTATTACCATTCTGCTGCTGTTGTTTGGGACGGCTACGGTGGCACAGCCGTTTGTGATCCCTACCGTTTCTATGGAGGACACGCTGCTGGTGGGGGATCACCTGATTGTGGACAAGCTGGCGTATGCGCCGCCGGGGCCGCTTTCGGGGAAACTGCTGCCCTATACGCCCATCCGGCGCGGGGACATCATCGTGTTTCGGCCGCCGCACGACATGCGGGAACCCTACGTGAAGCGGGTCATCGGGGTGCCGGGCGACCACATCAAGATCCGCAACAAGCAACTGTACCTGAACGGCAAGGAGGTGCTCGAGCCGTACAAGTACCACAAGACGGAGTACATCGATTCCTACCGCGACAACTTCCCCTCCCCGCCGAACACGAGGGTCTACAAGACGGCGCTGGAGATGCTGGAGAAGCACGTGGTCAACGGGGAAGTGGTGGTGCCGCCGGACCACTACTTCGCCATGGGGGATAACCGGGACCTGTCCCTCGACAGCCGCTACTGGGGTTTTGTGCCGCGAGAGAACATCATCGGGAAGCCGGTGCTGGTCTACTGGTCCTACGGGAAGCCGGTGCTGGTCTACTGGTCCTACGACGCGCCAACCGAGCAACTGATCAACCCGCTGATCGGGTTCGACCATGCGGCGGACGTGGCCCTGCATTTTTTCACCAAGACGCGGTGGGCGCGCACGTTCCGGCCGGTGCGGGGTTACCGGCTGGACCCGTAGACCGGGAAACCGCGCTACACTAGAAGTTTAGCCTGTAGCCAGCAGCTACCAGCCATGGAACCAGTGAAGACAGTGGTGGAGGAGACGGCGGCGGACACCGGCTCCGAATCGCCTTTACTCCACGAACCGCCGCGCGGGGTGATTGCCGAGTGGACCATCACCATCATCCTGCTGCTGTTCGGCACCACAACGCTGATGCAGGCGTTCGTGATTCCGACCGGCTCGATGGAGGACACGCTGCTGATCGGCGACCACCTGATCGTGGACAAGCTGGCTTACGCGCCCGGGGGCAACGTTACCGGTAAGCTGCTGCCCTACACGGGGATCCGGCGCGGCGACATCATCGTGTTTCGCTACCCGATGGACATTCGCCAGACGTTCGTCAAGCGGGTGATCGGGGTGCCGGGCGACCACATCAAGGTCCGCAACAAACAACTCTACCTGAACGGCAAAGAAGTGCTCGAGCCATACAAGTACCACAAGACGGAGTACATCGATTCCTACCGCGACAACTTCCCCTCGACGCCGAATACGCTGGTGTACAAGCCGGCGTTGGAGATGCTGGAGAAGCACGTTGTCAACGGGGAAGTGGTGGTGCCGCCGGACCACTACTTCGCCATGGGGGATAACCGGGACCTGTCGCTCGACAGCCGCTACTGGGGTTTTGTGCCGCGGGAGAACATCGTCGGCAAGCCGCTGATCATTTACTGGTCCTACGACGCGCCGACGGAGAGGCTGCAAACGCCGCTGATCGGCATCGATCACGCCCGCGACCTGGCCACCAATTTTTTCACGAAGACCCGGTGGCGGCGAAGCTTCCGGCTGATTCACGGTTCCCGCTTGAACCCGTAGGGAATTGAGAAATTTAGGAATTTAGGAATTGAGGAACCAAGCCGGCTGCTTTCCTCCATTCCTTAATTGCTCACTTCCTCAATTCATTTCTACGCCTTGATCATGGCGGGAGGGCGGGGCACGCGGTTCTGGCCGCGCAGCCGCCGGTCGCGGGCCAAGCAGGTGCTGCCGGTGCTGGGGGCGGCATCGCTGATCCAGCAGACGGTGGAGCGACTGCGGCCGCTGGTTGCCCCGGAGCGCTTCCTGATCATCACCAACCGGCACCTGCGCGAGGAGATGGTGCGGCAACTGCCGGAGGTCCCGGCGGAGCAGATCATCGCCGAGCCGGCGCAGCGGAATACGGCGCCGTGCATCGGCCTGGCGGCGCGGATACTGCTCGAGCGGGACCCGGAGGCGGTGATGGGGGTGTTCCCCTCCGATCACGTGATCTCGCGGCCAGGAAAGTTCCGGCAGGTGTTGCGGCGAGCGTGCCGGGTGGCGGCGGCGGGCCACCTGGTGGTGCTGGGGATCGAGCCGCGGTGGCCGGAGACGGGGTACGGGTACATCGAGTTTCCCAGGGGCGGCCGGAGCGGCGCCGGCCCGGTTCCCGTGCGGCGGTTTCGGGAGAAACCGGACCTGGCGACGGCCCGGCGGTTCGTGCGCAGCGGGAACTTTTGTTGGAACAGCGGAATGTTTGTGTGGAAGGCGGCGGTAATCGACCAGGCGCTGCGGACCTACCTGCCGCGGACGGCCGCGGCGCTCGACGAGCCTCTGGAGACCGGCTACCCGAAGTGCGAAAACATCTCGATCGACTACGGGGTGCTGGAGAAGGCGCCCAACATTGTGGGGTTCCGCTGCGGGGATTTGGGGTGGAACGACGTGGGGAGCTGGAACGCGGTCTACGATTTGCTGCCGCACGACCGCCAGGGCAACGTGGCCCGTAGCGAGGCGCTGTTCCGCGACGCGACGGAGAGCTACGTGGACGCGCCGGGCAAACTGGTGGCGCTGGTGGGGGTCGAGGATCTCATCGTGGTCGAGACGCAGGACGCGCTGCTGGTGGCGCGGCGGGACCGGGCGCAGGACGTGGGCGAGGTGGTGAAGATCCTGGAGAAACAAGGCCGGGACGATCTGCTATAGTGTGCTTTATGAAAATGCGAAGCTGCTTGCTTTTTGTTCTGCTGGCCGGGTGGGCGCACGCCCAGGTGGCCGTGGAGGCCAACAAGGATTATCAAACCGCGGAAGGGCGCGCCCGGATTGCGAAGACACTCGAGGACCCACATCGGGCCGAGCGGATGAAGCCGAAGGAGATGGTCGCCGCCCTCGAGATTCAGCCCGGCGGCACGGTGGCCGACGTGGGCACGGGAGTGGGGGCGATGCTCGAATACCTGGTGGAGGCGGTGGGACCCTCGGGCCGGGTAATCGCCGAGGATATCGCGCAGGATTTTCTGGACAAGGCCAAGACGCGGATCGAAGCGAACAAGTGGGCGAACGTGACCACGGTGCTGGGAACCGAGAAGACCACCAATCTGCCCGCGGGCGAGGTGGACCTGGTGTTTATTCTTGATGCCTATCATCACTTCAATTACCCGGCGGAGATGCTGGGCAGCATCGCCCGGGGGCTGAAGAAGGATGGGCGGCTGGCGCTGGCGGATTTCTATCGCTCCCGGCGCGGGGCGCAGGACAAGGACATGAGCAAGCACGTCCGCGCCGACCGCGACGAGGTGATCAAAGAGGTCGAGGACAACGGGTTCAAGCTGCTGTCGTATAAAGACCAGGGCACGAGTCAGTACCTGCTGTTGTTCCGGAAAAAGTAGAAAGCCACAGAGGCACAGAGAACACAGAGAATCGAACAGGCTTTTCTCTGTGTCCTCTGTGTCTCTGTGGCATTCTTGCTTTAGATCCTACCGAATTTCGCTACCGCCTCCTTGATGGACCGAAACTTTTCGATGAAGGGGAGCATGCGGTGCTCCGTGTCGTCGAGTTCCTGGGCTTTTTTGAGGACCTCGGCGGCGCGGGCGCGAGGAACCACGGCCACGCCATCCTCGTCGGCGGCGATGATGTCACCGGGGTTGACGCGGACACCGGCGCAGGTGACGGGGACGTTGGAGCCAGCGAAGCGATAGTGGTTGATGGAGGTGGAGGGAACCACGCCGCGGCTGAAGACGGGGAACTGGAGACGCTTGATCTGCGGGGTGTCGCGGATGCCGGCGTCTACGACCGCCCCGGCCAGGCCGCGGATCTTCATGGCGGTGGCCATTAGTCCGCCGATGCCGGCGAAGTCAGCGCCGTCCTCGAGGACCATCACGTAGACCGAGCCGGCGGGAGCGGCGTCGATGGCGTCGAGCATGCCTTGGGAAGCGGGGGCGCCGTCCTTGTGCTCTTCCTTCTTGAGCGACACGGTTACGGCCGGGCCGGCGAACTTGGTGGTCACAAGCGGCCGCATGGCGTGTCCCATGTGGGCGCGCTGGCCGTAGAGCTGCTCCATGGCGTCGGCCACGGAGGCGACCTCAACCAGGCGGAAGCCCTCGATCCGGGGGTCGGGGGAGGGTTGGGCGAAAAGCCAACCGGCAGCGATCAAAACCAGGGGAACTGCGCCAGCGAGAGGGATGCGGAGTTTCATGGGTGGTTTCCTCACGTGCGATTTTACCAACCCGCAGGTCACGCCAAGACGCCAAGCGTGCAAAGGCCGCAAAGAAAACCTTTGCGCTCTTTGGCGTCCTTTGCGTCTCGGCGTGAGACACGTTTACACTGAGCATGATGGGGCTGGCCAGGAAAATCCGCGTCACCCTGGAGATGATCAAGTTCGAGCACTCGGTGTTTGCGCTGCCGTTTGCGCTGACGGGGATGCTGCTGGCGATTCGCGAGGACGGGTTCAGCCGGGACCGGATCTGGAGCAAGCTGGGGTGGATCGTGGTGGCGATGGTGGCGGCGCGATCGGCGGCGATGGCGTTTAACCGGATCGCCGATGCGGACATCGACGCGCGAAACCCGCGGACGCGGATGCGGGCGATTCCGGCGGGGCTGGTCTCCCGGGGGTTCACTTGGGCGTTTGTGGGGGTGACTAGCGCGGTGTTTCTGGCGGCCGCGGCGGCGCTGAATGCGCTGTGTTTGAAGCTGGCGCCCGTGGCGCTGGCGATCGTCTTCCTCTATTCCTACACGAAGCGGTTTACGGCGCTCTCGCACCTGATTTTGGGGTTTTGCCTGGGAATGGCGCCGGCGGCGGCGTGGATCGCCGTCCGGGGACGC
>JACQDI010000902.1 GCA_016201195.1 Acidobacteriota bacterium
AGATGAAGGAGAAGAAGGCTCGGGTGGAGGACGCCATGCACGCCACGCGGGCGGCGGTCGAGGAAGGCATCGTGCCGGGCGGCGGCGTCGCCCTGGTGCGCTCGATTCCGGCCGTGAAGAAGCTGAAACTCGAAGGCGACGAGCAGATCGGCGTTGACATCGTGCTGCGGGCGCTCGAGGAGCCGCTGCGCCAAATCGCGTCCAATGCCGGCGAGGAAGGCTCGATCGTGGTGGAGAAGGTGAAGGCCGACAAGAGCACCAACTTCGGCTTCAACGCCGAGAGCGGCGCGTACGAGGACCTGGTGAAGGCCGGCGTGATCGACCCCGCCAAGGTCGTCCGCTTCGCCCTCCAGAATGCCGCGTCTATTGCGGCGCTCATGCTGACGACGGAAGCATTGATCAGCGAGATCCCTGACAAAGGGTTCGCTCCGCTCCACGGACCTTCTGGCGAAGGGATGTACTAAAACTTTCAACACAAAGCCACCAAGGCAGCGGTCTTCTTGGTGCCGTTTGTGTCCTGGCGGCTCTCCGAATGCACTGGGCAGAGAAACAATTACCATTGGCTGCGTGGGGTCGAGCCCTCCTCACGAATACAAAACGGGGAATGCATGAAACACATGACTTTGAAACTCACCCTTGAAGAACTGAGACTGCTATGTAGCGGCCCTCAGTCGAACCAGCGTGCTTCCTCGAAGTCCCCATACCATCTGGAGTGGGCGTCGGCTACGATGCCGCATTCTTGAGGAGGGACGCTGGGATCCATTGGTAACCGAACGGATCCAAAACGACCGCCGCCCGGTGGCCGTACGGCTGGTCGGCCGGTTCCTCGAGCGAGGTGGCTCCGGCGGCGACCGCACGCCGGTACCAGGCATCGCAGTCATCCACGTAGAGAAAAAATCTGCTCGGCATGGATTGCACTTCGTCACGCGCTTCGCCCATTTCCAATACCGCGTCGCCAATGCGGACCGCGGCGTGCACGACGCGGCCGGATTCTTCGTATACGCCCATTTCCTCCGCGGCGAATGCTCGCTTCAGAAAGTCAATGAAAGCCCGCGCTTTCGCGGGATGCACAAGATGCACAAAAGGCACCACGGTACCGAGACCTTCGGGAGCAACCGTGGAAGCGAAACGTGTCGCGATATACCAGTAGTTCCCGGCGGGGTCCTTCACAAACCCGGACCGTTCGCCGTACGGGCGGTCGGCTGGTTCGCCCATGGATGTCGCGCCGGCTTCAAGGGCGCGCCGGTACGCGGCGTCGCAATCCGGCACGTAGACATGAAACGCCCCGATCCGCTCGCGGCCTCGGACGGACTCCCCCGATCCGATCATGAGGACGGAATCTCCAATGCGGACCTCGGCGTGAAACCCGGCGGGCGAGGCAGAGCGGAGCAACTCCTCGGCTCCGAACGTGTGCTTCACGAATTCGATAAGTTTGGCTCCCTCGGGAACCGTGATATAGGGCGTGATGGTGCGAAAACCTTCACGAATGGGTGCTGCTGCGGCTGGGGTCATGAATGCTCTCCTTTGCAATTCAGCCTTTAAGCGGGAATGGAAATGTTCAGCCGGCATCTCCCGCAGCGCTCTGGCGATCCGAACCAGAGAGTCCAGCTCCGGACCGGATGTCTCAGAGGCGCTGCCGGCGAGGATGTCGTCAATGGCTTGGTCGAGTAATTCGTAGAGCGCGCGATCAGGCATGAGCGCCCTCCATTTGAGCCCGCAGATTCTCAATGGCCCGGAGTTGCAGTTGCTTCACAGCGCCTTCGCTGCGGTCCAGTTCCTGGGCGATCTCACGGATGCTCTTCTGCTCCACAAAGCGCATATGAATCACGCGAAACTGCGCTTCCGGAAGCCGGTCCACCAACTGGAAAAGCATGGCGTTGCGTTCGATATCGTCTGGCCCGGGCGGGTCGGATTCCGCCGATGGATTCCCGGACTCACGGCCGGTGCGCTTCCAGTGATCCGCGATCGCCCGGGAAGCGATCCGCAAAAGCCAGGCCAGAAACGGGACACCACGCCACTCAAATTTGCGAATGCCGGCTAAGGCTTCGCGGAAGACCTCCGCTGTCAAATCCTCGGCATAATGGCGGTCGCCCACGCGACGAGCAATATAGGCATACACGCGGTAGAAGTTTTGCTCGTACAGATCAGTAAAGCGGGAAGGATCGCGCTGCGTCGCCTCCACCAGCAGCCGGTCATCATGGTCCTGGCTCATCGCCTCTTTCAGCCGTTCTCTATAGGGTAATCCTGCGAGAGAGACAAAAGGTTACGGGGTGCCAGGGTTATTCTGCCGGCGGTTACAATCCCTGCTTTTTGGCGCGACGTGGGCTCCGGCGGGCTGGAAGCTGCCGGTTGGTCCAGGCGGTCCGCAAAGCAGCTTCCATTATGTCCTTCTTCACTATTGAGAGGCGCACCAGTGTGGCGCCGTGGCGGCCCCACCCGTTCGGTACCGGAGAAAAGATGTCCGGTGCATCCTCGGTCATCCCGGCCTGCTGCTCCGGGGTGAGCAGCAGCACGCCAAAACCTAGTTTCTCATACGCCAGCGTGGCAAAGATTTTCCCGCCGACGCGAAAATCCTGAACATTGAAGTGGGATCCCTCGGCCATCTCGGGCAGACTGAGAGCCAGCCGGCGGAAATCTGCTGGCGTCACAACGCTACCTCCGTTTGTTCAGCTTACACCCTCGCCGCCACGCTGGTCCCTCACAATATTGCTGTGGGGCTGTTTAACGGCCCTACGCGACGACGACAATACTTGCGCTGACTATCATCGGCTCTCTGCAGGTCTTGAGCAAATCGACATATTGGGCACAGGTGACGGCGTACTCGGAAGCGATCCAGTTCGAACAGGCCCCCGACCAGTGGTGGGGTTTTCAGTTCCATCACAGTTGGGGCGGAAGGCAAGGCAAATCTGCGGGGATTCTGGGATTGTTTCGCTTGACTTTCGGCCGGAGTTGAGCCGTTCATGGACAGGCTATGAAGGCCGCCCTTTACGCCCGCGTCAGCACCACCGACCAAACTTGCGAGATGCAGTTGCGCGAACTGCGCGAGTACGCCGCCCGTCGCGGCTGGGAGGTCACCGGTGAGTACGTCGACACCGGCTGGAGCGGAGCGAAGGCCAGCCGCCCGGAACTGGACCGGCTGATGCAGGACGCCCGGACTCGCCGGTTCGACGCCGTCCTGGTCTGGAAGCTGGACCGCTGGGGTCGTTCCGTGGCCGACTGCATCCGGACCATCCAGGAACTGGCCTCGGCAGGCGTCCGGTTCCTGGCGGTGACCCAGAACCTCGACACCGACGAGAGCAACCCCATGTCGCGGTTCTTGCTGCACCTCCTGGCGGCCTTCGCGGAGTTCGAACGGGAGATGATTCGGGAGCGGGTGATTGCGGGTATCCGGACCGCCAAAATCAAGGGGAAATCAATGGGGCGTCCGAGGCGGATTTTCCGTCGGGACGAGGCCCTACGACTGAGAGCTAAAGGCTTGAGCTGGCGAGAGATAGCACGAACTTTGGACATTCCGTTTTCGACCGTAATCGACGCTTGTCGCCAAAACGGAAATCAAGCGAAAATGGGTATCCCCTTGACTCAGCTTGCCCCAACATGTTGTGCCCTCTGACGGAGTGATTTGGAGCGCCGAACCATTGCGTCGTAGGTCGCCGGAGGAGAACTGACCGCCTGTTGCATGAGCCTGAAAAAGAGCTTGCCCCGGCTTTTCGACTTCCGGCGATTGAAGCGAAACGTGAATTCATCCAAGTAGTAGGGCAGGTGCTCATGTGCCACCGCGCCCTGGTGGGTACCCAGCAACCAGCGCTTCAAGAGCGAGGCGATCTGGTGCACGCGCGGCATTAGCTTGGAGGCATCCTTTCTCCGCCCTCGCAAGACCGTGATCTCCCGCTCGTAGCCCTTCTTCTCCAGACCCGCGTAGCCTTGCCAGCCGTCCGTGTGCAGGGTGCTGCCCGGTTCGATGCAGTTCTGCACGAATGCGTGCAGGCTACCAGCGGAAGCGTCCTGGATGGCTCGCATCCGGATTCTTCCGATGCCTGGTCCCTCCGCTTGCGCGGCAATGACGATCAAGGCTTTACTTTCAATCTTCCGACCGGCCACCCCCTCTTCCAACCCACCTAGAATGGTCTCATCCACCTCGATCCAGCCGCTCAGCCGATCTCGATCCGGCCGAACCATCGCGCGTCTCAGTTTATGCAGCCAAGTCCAAGCCGTCTCATAACTCCCTAGCCCCAGCACCCGCTGTAGGCCCAGTGCACTCGCACCGTTCTTCTGACTCGTCACATACCACATTGCCCGGAACCACATGAGGAGCGGCTTGCGAGTGTCCTGGAAAATCGTTCCCGCAGTGGCCGATGTCTGACGCCGGCAAGCGCAGCACTGGAACAAGGTGGCACGCACCAAGACAGCTTTCCAGCCCTCACAACTCGGACACCGGAAGCCTTCCGGCCACCGCAATTGCACCAGGTACGCTCGACATGCCTCCTCTGTCGAAAAGCGCTCCTCGAACTCCTGGATAGTCCGCGGGTAATCCTCCATACCCGGAATCTACAGGTTGTAGTCGGCTGAGTCAAGGGGATACCCAGTTCCCGGCAAATGAACAGACGGCGACACCGGACAACATGAGAGCGAGGGCGATCGCCGTAAGCCAGGCTTGCCGCTCGGAGAACCCGGCGGGAAGCTGAACCAGAAGCGGGATCAGAGTGCCGGACGTGGCGGCCACGCCCAGGATAACCGCAAACCCGAGCGCCAGGCCCACCGCATCCACTCCCAGACCGAAGGTCACGGCCCCAATCCCCCACCCGGCGCCGAACACCGCGGCCGACAGAAGAGCGCCCGGCGAGACTCCCTCATAGACCTCGAAGAGGCGGGGGACGGTGAACCAGGCCAGCAGCCACGGGCAGATCAGGTAGGCCGTCGTCGCGAAAATCAGCCAGTAGTTCTCCCAGGCCCAGTTCCGCATCCACTTGCTGGGGAGCATGAAGCTGCCCTGAAAGGCGCCGGCCAGCAGCACGACGGCCACTCCCGCGATCAGTGAATCAGGCACAAAAATTCTCCCCCTACGGCAGAACGGAAACCTGCGCCGAGCCTCTCTAGAAGGTCAGACGGAGCGAAGCCTGCATGACGCGCGCGGCGCGGGCCGTGATCACCTGCCCGAAGCGCGTGTTCACCTGGTTACCTTGCACGTCGAAGCGCGCGGTCGTGTCCACGGTGGCGAACTGGGTGTGATTGAACGCGTTGTACATCTCCCAGCGCAACTGCACATAGCGCGCCTCGCTCTTAATGGGGAAGTTCTTGAACAGGGAAATGTCCCAGTTATTGGTCCCCGGCAGGCGGATCACGTCTTTGGGCGCATTACCCGCACTGCCTTTGGGCGTGCGGGCAAAGACGCTGGTGTCGAACCACCGCAGGAAGCTGCGGTCTCCGTGCGGCAACGGTGCTTTTCCAGTGACGATGATGCGGGCGCCGTCTCCGCCGCCGGTGATGTCGATCGAGTCCACCGTACTGAAGCCCACGCCGCTGGGAGTGCCGCTGACAAAGGCGGTGAATCCGGCCACCTGCCAGTTGTCGAACACGATGCGCGTCGCCGGATTATCCCAGCGCCGGCTCAGCTTGGGAACGTCCCAGATGTAGTTCAGCACTAGGTTGTGGGTCTGGTCGAAGGTGGACTTGCCATAATTCCAGACGCGCCGCGGTGCGTAGGTAGACACCGTCGACTGTTCGTTGGTGCTGACAGCCATAGCCATGGACCAGGTATAGGCCAGGCCAAACTGCAACCCCCGCGTGAAACGCCGGTTGGCTGTCACCTGCAACGCATTGTAATTTGTGGTTCCGCCGTTTTCGTAATAGTTGATGTTGCCGTAGCCGGGATAGGGGCGGAAGAAATTGTCGTTCAGCGAGGTGGCGGGGTTGGTCGGATCGGCGTTCTGCGGCAGGAAGCGGGCTCCGTAAGGTACCAGGTTGAGGTTGCGGATCTGCAAGACGTGCCGCGTGACCCTGCCCACGTAGGCAACGTCCACGACGGTACCGTAGCCCACATCGCGCTGGAGGCCGAACGTGTAGCTGTATAGCACGGGCGTTTTGGAGGCCTTCTCGAAGCCGTACACCGTTCCGGCCGGGGCCAGATAACTGCTGGCGCCCAGAATCGATTCCATGTTCCCGTAGTAGAGGGTCGGGTTGAACTGCCGCGGGGGATTGAACTTGGAGGCTACCACGGGCGGTCCGCCCACCGTGCGAGTGTTGTGGAAGATGCCGCCGCTGGCGCGGAGGGCCATCTTGCCATCGCCAAATACGTCGTAGGCGAAGCCCAGCCGCGGCTCCAATTGTACTGGTTGCTGCTCCTTAAAGCCCGCCGGGTAGGTGGTGTCCGTGCCAACCACCATGCCGTTGATCACGTCGCCAGAGTTTGGCACGTAGACTCCGATCAGCGGCGGACTGGTCAGTTCTCCCGTGAGAGGGTTGCGCGCCACGCGTCTGCCGTTGGCGTCCAGCGCGGGCAGGAAAAGTGTG
>JACQDI010000941.1 GCA_016201195.1 Acidobacteriota bacterium
CTACCCGCTGGAGAACCTGCGCGCAGTGGATCCGGGTATACCCGAGCGGATTCGACGCGTGGCGCCGGTGAGAAAAGCGTCTTTGCCGAACCTTGACAAACGATAAAACTCATCTTGACATCGTTGCGAGACAATATGCTGTTGAGCATGTTGCACGGGCAGAATCCGCTGGCATCGCGGCGGCTGTTCGTCTTGTTTGTCGCCACCACCTTGGCGCCCGCAATCGGTCTGGGGTGGCTCGGCTGGCGAATGGTCGAGCAGGACCGGGCGCTGGAGAAGCAGCGCGCCCAGGAGAGGCGCGATCACGCCGCCGATCTCGGCGCAGCAGCGCTCGAACGCGCCCTGGCGGAAATCGAAGAGAGGCTCACCAGCGTCTTCAGCGCGCCGCCTGCCGCCCTCAATGACAGCGCTCGCAAGTCGGGCAAGCTAAGTGGGGGCGTGACTATCGTCGTCTTCGGGCCTCAGGGTGTCCTCGACCACACGGGTGCTGCACTGACGTACTACCCCGCCGTGCCGCCCGCCGCGGAGCCGTCGCCCGCCCTGTTTGCGCCGGCGGAGGCCCTGGAATTCCAGGGCCCCGGACCCGCGGGCGCGATCCGCGCACTCAACGAGCTGGCCCACGCGAAGGACCCGGCGATAAGGGCTGGCGCCCTTGTTCGACTCGCCCGGAACTACCGAAAGAGCGGAGATTTTCCCCGCGCTCTCGCCGCCTTCCGCAATCTCGGGGCCCTGGCTGACACCCAAGTCAACGGATTGCCGGCCGGCCTCCTTGCGCCTCAGGGCAGCGCGCTAATCCTCGAGGCTTTGAGACAGCACGAGGACTTGAAGAGCCAGGCCTCTTTGCTCGACGCCGATCTCCGCAACGGGCGCTGGCTGCTTACCCGTGCCTCCTATGAGTTTGCGAAGGAGCAAACGCGGCGCTGGCTCAGCAACGGCGTCTCAGACTCCGAGGAACGGGACCGGCTTGCCCTCGCCGAAGCCGCCGAATCGGTGTGGAAGGAATGGCAGGCGGCTGCGCGCGCCGAACCCAATACCCGTGGCCGCCGCACGCTCTGGACCGGGGACCAGTCCTTGCTTGCTCTCTCCCGGTCTTCCCCCGGCCGTCTCGTCGTCTCGCTGGTGGGGCCACAGTTCCTCCAGCGCGAATGGCTCGCCGGACTGCGCTCTCTCCGTGCTGCCCAGCATGTGGACTTCGCCTTGACAGACGCCGAGGGGCGCCCCGTTCTCGGACACCCGGAAGCCCCTGTCTCCCGCCAGTCGGTCCGTACCGCGTCCGCAACCCGTTTGCCCTGGACCGTGCACGCCATCAGCGTTGAAGACGGGTTCGGCTCGGGCGGGATGTCAGGCCGGAGCCAGATGCTGCTTGCCGGCATCGCGATGATGGCCGTACTTGTCCTCGGCGGGGGCTATCTCGTCAACCGCGCCATTTCGCGGGAGGTAACGGTGGCCAAGCTGCAAGCCGACTTCGTGGCCGCGGTTTCTCATGAGTTTCGTACGCCCCTCACAACCATGCGGCAACTCTCCGAATTACTGGTGCAAGACCGCGTGTCCACCGACGACCGTCGCCGGCAGTTCTATCAAGTGCTCCTGCGGGAAAGCGATCGGCTGCACCGGCTGGTGGAGGGCCTTCTGAATTTCGGGCGTATGGACGCAGGCGAGATGCAATACCGGTTCGAGCCGCTCGATCCGGCCGCGCTCGTGCGGGACGTGGTGGCCGAATTCCGGCAGGAGGCGTCCAAGACCGGCTATCAGATCGAACTCCAGGAAAGCGGCGGGTTGCCACCCATCCGCGCCGACCGTGAATCACTCGCCCGCGTCTTCTGGAACCTGCTGGACAACGCGGTGAAATACTCGCCCGAGCACCACATGGTGTGGGTCGAGCTGGCCGGCATCGGCAAGCGGATCATGGTGCGGGTGCGCGACCGCGGCCTCGGCATACCGCCGGAAGAGCAAACGGAGATCTTCCGCAAATTCGTGCGCGGCGCCGCTTCTCGAGCCGCGGCCATCCAGGGAACCGGCGTGGGTCTGGCGATGGCGCGCCAGATCGTGGAGGCCCACGGAGGGGAAATCTCGGTGGAAAGCAAACCGGGAGAAGGAAGCGTTTTCACGGTTCTGCTGCCGTGCGCGGAGCAAACGGTATGACCAGAATTCTCGTCGTCGAAGACGATCCGGGCATCGCGCTCGGCCTCGAGGAGGACCTGACGCTGGAAGGCTACGGAGTGGAAATCGCGTCTGACGGCGAAACAGCTCTGCGGCGCGCGCGCGAAGGGCGGTTCGACCTGATCGTGCTCGACGTCATGCTGCCTAAGAAGGATGGCCTTCAAATCTGCCGGGAGCTGCGGCGCGGCGGCGTGAACACGCCCATCATTCTTCTGACTGCCCGGACGCAGGAGGCTGAAAAGGTGCTCGGGCTGCAACTGGGCGCCGATGATTATGTCACCAAGCCATTCAGCCCGCTGGAGCTGCGCGCGCGCATCCAGGCGCTCCTGCGGCGGTCCGCGGGTGCGCCGGCTCCGGAAACTCATCGGTTCGGAGAGATGGAAGTGAACTTCACGCGCTGCGAGCTGCGCCGGGGGGACGCGCTGGTCGAGATTACGCCCGTGGAGTTCAAGCTGCTCTCCATGTTCCTCCGCAGCCGCGGGCGGGTCTTGAGCCGGCAGCAGCTCCTGGACCAGGTTTGGGCGGATGCCACGTGTGGCGATCGCGTGGTGGATACCCACGTCTCGAACCTCCGGAAGAAGATCGAGCCCGATCCAGGCCAGCCGCGTTACCTGGTGAGCGTGCGCGGGATGGGGTACCGGTTCGATGGCTGACGAATCTTATGAGACTCTTTGCCGAATCTTCACAATCCCTCGCTACTGGCTGGAAGTTCGTCCTCTAGCCTGTTGCTGAGGAGGCAGACATGAACACAACCACAGTTTTCGCGACCTTGCTGGCGGCGCTGTTGAGCGTGCCGGGGCAAGCACAGAAGAGCAGCCGGGCGGAAGTTCTCTTGGAATCCGCGCGGCAGAAGGAAACCTTGGAAGGCGACCTGAAAGGCGCCATC
>JACQDI010000942.1 GCA_016201195.1 Acidobacteriota bacterium
AACTGCTCCGGGGACCGGTTGAAGTACTCCGCAAGCTGTCTGACAGCGAGAATGTAGCCACGAGTTGTGGCTGGTGAGTAGTTCCGACGCTGGAGTTCCTCCAGCATCCGTTGACGTAGTGGGGTCACAGAAACCTCCTTTTTGTGACCCCGAAGTTAGCGCTGCTGCGACGCTGCGGCTAGCGCACGCTCCTGCGTCCGCCGCGCCAGCGGCTTAGTGCTAACGCGCTAACCGGAGAACTGGGGAGTACACGCCCCTGAAGTCTCGTTGTGGGAAGTAGGGGCCAAACGGGAAAGCGGCGATACCTGTTATTTCAACGAACTCCTGCTAAGTTCCGATCGACCATCGAATCTTCCCTGGAAGCAACATCGCGTCGTGTTCAAGATCCTCGCAACGCGCCGAGCCGTTGTCATCGTCGATGTCCAATGTTTACAAGCGGCTCCAGAAGCTCGCCGCCCAGGGCAAGCCGGCCGAAAAACATTCTGACTACGCTTCGCGGGTTTTCGCAGTAAGATAGGACGGAAAGCGAGGGACCGCTATGGATCGCAGAGCCTTTCTATTAACCAGCGCCGCCGCCCTCCAGGTGCGGGGCGCCAACGATCGGATCAACGTGGCCGTGATCGGCGTGGGAGGCCGCGGCACCGGACACGTCAGAGAGTACTGCAGATTACCCCTGGCGCGCGTGGCCGCCGTGTGCGACGTCGACCAGGCCCAGACCGAGCGCGCCGTCGCCCTGGCCGAGAAGGCGCAGGGGACCAAGCCTAAGGCGTACACGGACATGCGGAAGCTGTTCGACGACAAGGACATCGACGCCGTCTCCATCGCCACCCCCAACCACTGGCATTCCCTTTCTACGATCTGGGCCTGCCAGGCGGGCAAGGACGTCTACGTCGAGAAGCCGGCCAGCTACAACGTCTTCGAGGGCGAGCGCATGACCGCCGCTGCCAGCCGCTACAACCGCATCGTTCAGGTCGGCATGCAGAGCCGCAGCATCCCCCACAAGAAGCGCGCCATCGAACTGCTGCGCCAGGGCGCCATCGGCAAGGTCTACATGGCCAAGGGCATGTGCTTCAAGCGCCGCCCCACCATCGGCCACAAGCCCGACGGCCCCGTGCCTGCCGGCGTCGATTGGGACCTGTTCCTCGGCCCCGCCCCCATGCGGCCGTTTAACCCCAACCGCTTCCGCTACAACTGGCATTGGTTCTGGGACACCGGCAACGGCGACATCGGCAACCAGGGTATTCATGAGATGGACGTCGCCCGCTGGGGGCTCGGCCGCGACCTGCCTACGGCCGTCGTCTCCACCGGAGGCAAATACGTCTACGACGATGACCAGGAAACGCCCAACACCCAGATCGCCACCTTCGATTACGGCGACGCCACGCTGGTGTTCGAGGTGCGCGGCTTGAACAGCGGTGGCGAGACCGGTATGACGCCCGCCGGCCCCAACTTCGTCGGCAACATCTTCTTCGGCAGCAGCGGCTTCCTGACCGTGGACGGAGCCGGCTTCCAGATCTTTCTCGGTGACCGCCGCGAGCCCGGCGAGTCGATGAAGGCTGAGCGCGGCATTGAAACCGGCGCCCACATGACCAACTTCCTGGAAGCCGTTCGCAGCCGGAATTACAAGGACCTGACCGGCGACGTGGCGGTGGGGGCGATGTCGGCCGACCTGGTCCACATCGCCAACATCAGCTATCGCCTCAAGCGCCGCCTGGAGTTCGACCCGGCCACGCGCAAGTTCCGCGGCGACGCCGAAGCCAATGCCATGCTGACGCGACCCAAGTACCGCGCGCCGTACGTGGTGGCGTAAGGCTGCGGTAGCGCAGAAGGCCGCCGTTGTTTACGGGGATTTGCGGTTGGTCAAGGCTCTGAACTTAAGCTGCTTCTTCGACAGCCAGAACGAGCCTCTTACCCAGCGCTTCGATCGCCTGTTGAAGCCGCTGGAGCTTGGTCGCGTGGCGGGGATCGAGCATCCGGCGGATTTCCTTCTCGTTACAGCCGATCAGGCGCGCCAGTTGAACGTTGCTGATTCCAGCTTCTCTCATCGCCAGGTACAGCGCTGCCTTGGCCGCCAT
>JACQDI010000943.1 GCA_016201195.1 Acidobacteriota bacterium
CCTGCTCGGCCTCGGAACCGGCCATAAACCCACACCATATAAGCGAATACGTGGTGCCGCGGACCTCGCTAGGGCGCCCGCCGAGAGCTGACCCCAATCTATAGTGGCTTGCTGAAACAACCGGATAAGCACAAGTTGGCTTGTGGCGTGCGGCTTGTTGCTTGTGGCGGGGCTGGCCAAGCAGACGGCGCCGGTGTCGCCGATCGACCGGCTGCGGGGTTCGATGGAGCGAATTACCCGCAATGTAAACGCCACGTGGGGCATCTACGTCAAGTCGCTCGAGACGGGCGAGGAAGTGGCGATCGCTGCCGACCGGCAGATGGATACCATGAGCGTGATCAAAACCCCGCTCATGGTGGAAGCTTTCGAGCAGATCAAGGCCGGCAAGATGGCCCTGAGCGACAAGTACACACTGACCAAAGACGACATGCGCCCGGGGACAGGAATTATGCGCAGCCTGGACCCGGGCGATGTGCTCACCGTCAAAGACCTCATCACGCTGATGATCATCGTCTCGGACAACACGGCCACCGACGTCCTCTACCGCATGGTGGGCGGCGTGGGAGCGGTCAACCGGCGGATGGAGGTGTTGGGCTTGAAGCAGACGCGGGCGCCGGCCACGGCCAAGGCTTGGTTTGAGGCGATCCGCGCCGCCCCGAGCGCGGAGCAGTTCCACCGGGAGAACCAGCACCCCTTCGGCCTCTCCACGCCGCGGGAGACCGGCCGGCTGCTCGAGAGGATGGAGCGCGGCACGCTGGTCGACAAGTCCTCGTCGCAGATGATGCTCGAGATCCTGCGCGGCCAGGTCTACCGCACGCGCATCCCGCGGTATCTCACCGGTTTCCGCATTCCCCACAAGACCGGCGACTTCCTGCCCCACATCGGCAACGACGTGGGGGTGCTGGAAGCGCCGGGCAGGACAGTCGTGGTGAGCATCTACACGGCGAACCACTTCGGGTCGGGGGAGGGGCTGGAGGAGGCGATCGGCCGAGTGGCGGAGCAGGTGGGGATGTACTTCAGTTACCGCCAGTAAGACCACGCATCTCACGCAAAGACGCTAAGCCCGCAAAGAAAACCTTGGGAAGCCCTTTGCGAGCGTTGGGTCTTTGCGTGAGGCCTCGCAGGTTTCCTCCTCTACCGGGTCGGCTGAAGTGCTCGCACCGATTCGTATTTTAGCCGTGGGGTCTTGATCGGATGAGTCGAAGCGCGCCTTCTGATCGGGACAAACCGAATCTCCACTCGCCGCTCCAGAGCCGCCGCAATTCTCTTCAACATCGACAGTGAGTGACCTTCATAATCGGCGTCTTCCAGACGACAGATCACCGATGCGGTCGTTCCAACTTTCCTCGCCAACTCCCTCTGGCTCAGCCCCGCCTTGGTCCTCAAATTGTACAGCAGCTTTGCGACTTCGATGTTGATGAGTTCCTGTTCATAGGAAGCGACCTGTTCAGGATCGTTCCGAATGTACTTCTCATATGTGTATTGCAGTGCTCTTGACTCGAAATGCTTTTTTGCCGCCATAATTGTTCACCTCTTCAAAGTTGACTTGAACGTGTGAACCTCGGGGTTCGCTTCAAACTTCGCCTTCCGTTCGATGGCCCGGTCAATCTCCGCATCCGGCACGGCTCCCTCTTTGACAAGGCCCTGAGACACTACCACGATTGGAGGCCTCTCCTTAGTCTCGGCTCTTGCTTTTCCCCTGTCTCGCTTGGGGAAGAAGTAGAGTATCCGATAGTGGACGCCTTGATACGATGGTCGAAGTTCGTAGATTCCATCTCGCAGAAAGTCTGCTACGGGCCGTCGCAGTTCGTGCCCGAAGTCCTCCAGTTGCCCCAAATAAACCTGGCACTTCGCCTGTACCTTCTTCGGAAGCGCTCTCAGCCACTCATCCACCGGCACGGCATCCTCATCGTCTTGATAGAACAAGACCTCCGTTCGTGGCACAAGGTCTCCTGATTTAATGTTCGCATTTTAGAGAACATCTGTCAAGGGACTACGGAAGGTATGGTAGTGGGTCAGTTTGATTTAGTAGCAGCTTTGAGACGGGTTCGAGCTTTCTTTAGCTCCCATTCGGTGAATAGCGGCTCCCACTTTAGGTCTGCAAGCAGCGCTTCTACTGTCCACAATAATTTGCCACTCTTACCAGCCCGTAAAAGCCTGAATGTGGAGCGGGATCACCAATCAGCAAATGCCTGACAGTTCCCACGGGGCCTTTGTAGAAGCGCGGATGCTTCCGGTTGGTGAGCATGATTTAGCCGGTGTCAATCCGTAGTCAACCACGAGGTGTTGAAGCGGGCAAAGGTGATTTTCTCGGAGTATTGCCGCTCGCCTCGCTCGTAGAGGCAGCCGATGGTCGAATCGCGCAGCGCGGCGAGAGAGGAGTAGCCGGAAGGGCCGGCATGGAGCAGCTTGGCCACCGGCCACGTCCGCCCTTCGTCGTAGCTGAGGCGGACGGTCATCTTGACTCGTTGCACATCGGCCGGGTTCGAGAACAGCAGGGCGTTCCGGGTGAAGCGCAGGAAGCTTGCCTGGCAGACTGGCTCGATGAGCGCTTCGTCCAGCGTGACCTGGGACCAGGTCAGACCGCCGTCCCGGCTCCGGGCGATGGCCCGGCGGTTCTTGCCGGCGTAGCTGCGCATGTTGATGAGCAGGCTGCCGTCGCGCAGCTCGGCGAGCTGGCACTCGTTGGTGCCGGGGCCGAGCACGCCGCCGATCTTCCAGCTCCGGCCGTAATCGTCGCTGTAGATCACGTGGGAATGCCTCGCCCCCGTGCCTTTCCGCGCGTGATCGCAGGGAATGACGAGCCGCCCGCTGCGCAGTTGAATCCCGATACCGGGACCGGTGGCGTACCAGGTCCACTCGGGGTCCTTCACCGCAGAGGTGATCTCGACCGGCGACGCCCAGGTCGCTCCGTCATCAGCGCTGCGCGTGACCCAGACCGTGCGCGTTGCTCCAGGCTCCGAGGCCATGATCTGCTTCTGCGTCATCTGTCCGGGATTTTGGGTCAGCAGCAGCCAGATGACGCCCGTCCGGCGGTCGACGACCGGGCACGGGTTGCCCACAGTGTCCTCGTCATGGTCGGCGACCACCTGCGCCGGCGTCCAGGTCTTTCCGTTGTCGAAGCTGCGCCGCAGCACCAGGTCGATGTCGCCGGTATCGCTGCGGGAATTCTTGCGGCCCTCGCAGAAGGCCAGCAGCGTCCCTTTCTTGGTGGTGATCAGCGACGGAATGCGATACGCGAAATAGCCGTCTTCGCCCGCGCGAAACAACTCGATCTGCGTCAGCGCCGGCTGGGCGGCGTGCAGGCTCAGGCAGAAGAGGAAGAAACTACTTGCGGACCAGGTCGCCATAGAGCTCCGGCCGGCGGTTTTGGATCGGCCCGCGGCCGACGCGATGGTCGAGCTTGATCTGGGCGGTCACGATCTGGTCGCCCTCGCCCGAGTCCTTGGCGATTACGTTTCCGCGCGGATCGATGAACAGGCACCGCTTGGGATGCACGAACGCCACCCACACGCTGTTCTCGTAAGCCCGGGTCCGCATCATGACGTCGTTCATCTCCCCATGCGCGCCGTAGGAGGGCACCAGGATGATCTGGGCGCCCTTCAGCGCCAGGATGCGGGCGGTCTCGGGAAACTGCCGGTCGTAACAGATCAGCGATCCCCACTTTCCGAACGGGGTCGCAACCACCGGGAAGTCGGATCCCTGCGTGTTGTAGCGCTCGTCCAGGATGTGGGTCTTCGAGTAGCGGGTGATCACGCTGCCGTCGGGCCCGTAGATGACCAGCGCGTTGAACATCTCGCGGCCCCGGCGCTCCGGGTAGCCCACCAGCAGGTAGATCTTCAGCTCGCGGGCGAGGTCCCGCACCCGGCCGAGCAGCGGACCATCGAGGGTCTCACCCATGGCCAGGTACTGCTCGCGATCGATGCCCTGGTCGAGGATCGTGTCGTTGCCGGTGTAGCCGTCGAGAAAGCACTCCGGGGTGATTACGACTTGGGCGCCTTGGGCGGCGGCCTGGTGGGCGTAGCGCTCGAGCTTGGCGAGATTGGCCTGCTTATCCCCGCGCTCCGGCAGCACGCTCAGGCCGGCGATGGTGAACGAGACGTCGCCGGCGAGCGCCACTGCGGCAAGCGGGATGGCGAGCAGCCATTTCATGATCAGGGCAACCTTATCAAGCGGCCGGTTCGAGGGCCATTTCGAAGGCGCCGCCGTCGCGCGTGGAAAACTCCCGGTAGCGGATCATGCGCGCAAGCGGCAAGGTGACCAGCGCGCTCGCTCCTTCCCGAGGCCTGGGAAACAAGCGGACCTCCA
>JACQDI010000004.1 GCA_016201195.1 Acidobacteriota bacterium
GTTTCGCTTCTACCTGGCTAACCCGGAAAAGCTACCCCCCGGCTACCGCGAGCGCGCCGAGCAAGAACCGCTACACCGCGTGGTGTGCGACTACATCGCCGGTATGACCGATAACTACTTGCTGCGCCAGCACGGGGATGAAATGGAGGAATTGAGGGATTGAGGAACTCCGACCGAGGCGGCGATTTCCTTTCTCAGTTCCTCACTTCTTCGCCGCTTCTTTCTCTAGCAGCATCAAGTCCCGTGTCAACTGCTCCGTTTGCTCGCGGAGGCGCCGCAGGCGGTCAGTCAGCGAGGGGAGCTGCTGCTGGGGTGTCGTGGAGGGAGTCGAGGTGACAGCGAACGGCTCGGCGGGGCGGCCGGCGGGGGCGGCGCTGGTCAGCTCGGCCAAGGCGTCCTCGAATTTGTCCCGGTAGATCAGCCGGTTCCCCATGGCCAGCACCACCTTCTTGAGCTGCGGCATGCGCGCCTCGACCGCCTGGATGTAGATCGACTCCACGTACAGGAAGCCGTCGCTCACCG
The DNA here is from genome assembly GCA_016201195.1 of Acidobacteriota bacterium. Taxonomy (GTDB): domain Bacteria; phylum Acidobacteriota; class Terriglobia; order Bryobacterales; family JACQDG01; genus JACQDI01. Next base: position 523 of record JACQDI010000004.1, read on the forward strand.
GCAGGGCGATGATGTTGCCGCGCAGCACGCGCGAGCCCTGCTGGTTCCACAGGGTCAGGTCCTTCGCGATGTTCTGGTCCTGGTCGATGCGCGACTCGATTTGCATCGGGCCGTAGACGAGCTGCTGCTTGGGAAGCTGGAAGTAGATCATCTCGCCCAGCCGCTCGCCGTCGCAGCGGGCGGCCATCCACCCGATCAGGTTGTCCTTGCCGCGCGGCGCGAAGGGCAGCATCAGCAGGAACTCGGGTTCGCGCTCCCCCGGCAGCGTGGCCACCACGTAGGTGGGCGACATCGGCTCGGGCTTGCCGGATTGCCCATAGAGGCCCCTGGCAATCTCCCAGACGTCCTCTTTGTTGTAGAACACCTGCGGGTCGCGCATGTGGAAGATGCGGTAGGCCTCGGCTTGCGTGCGGAAGAGGACCTCGGGATAGCGGGCGTGCCGCCGCAGATCGGCCGGCATCTCCGAGGCCGGGCGGAAGAGCCGCTTGAACAGGCTCTGATAGGCCTGAATGATCGGGTCGGCAGGATCAAACACGTACAGCGTCATCTTGCCCGTGTACGCGTCGACGGTGGCCTTCACCGAGTTGCGGATGTAGTTGGCGCCGTCCTGCACCCCGGCCACGGGGAGGGTGGCCGAGTACGGATGCGATCGGGAGGTGGTGTAGCCGTCCACCATCCACACCAGGCGTCCGTCGTCGGCCATCACCAGGTACGGGTCGGCGTCCCATTGCAGGAAGCCGGCGAGGTGCCGGAGGCGGCGGCGCACGTGGCGGTGGATCATCATGCGGCTCTGCCCGGTCAGATAGCGCGTAAACAGGATGTTCGGCTCCCCGAGCGACACCGCCGCCGCCACCTGCACCAGGAACGAACCGACCGGGAAGCCGCCCGTGCCTTGATATTTGGAGTACTTATTTTGGTCGCCCGAGGGGTAGTCGAACTCCTCGCGGGCGGTCGAGACAAACACCGGATCGTGGGTGCTTTCGCCGTAGTAGATCTCGGGCCGCGTCAGCCGGAAGCCTGGTGAGCGGATCTCCGGCGGGGCGTCGGCGATCAGCAGAGCGGGCAGGCCGTCGGCGGTGGTTTTGTTCACCTCGGAAACGACCACGCCGAAGCCGTGGGTGTAGATGAAGTGCGGGTTGATCCAGCTCGCCTGGGCGTCGGCGGGCAACTGGCGCACGTCAATCTCGCGCGGCGACAGCAGCACCTGCTTGATGCGCCCGTTGATCATGTAGCGGTCCACGTCGGTGTCGGGGAACTTGTAATAGGGGCGCAGGGCCTGGATCTGAGTGATGGTGTCGCTGTAGGCGCGCCAGTCCCAGAGGCGGATGTTCTCGAGCAGGGTAGCGTGCTGGATGGCGTCCACCGTCTCGTGGGCGGCGGCGGCAAACGGCTTCTCGGTAGCCCGGCGGTTCAGCCCGAAAGCGGCGCGGGTGGCCTCGATATGGCGCTCAATGTAAGGGCGCTCGATAGAAATCTCGTTAGGCCGCACGAAGACGGCCCGCACGAGGCCGGGCACCAGCAGGTTCAGCGCAAAAACCACCGCCAGCATCACCAGAGTGTTCTTGTAGCGGCGAGTCCAAAGGAGGGGAATCCCGGCCAGGCCGGCCACGATCAGCAGCCAGCGCAACGGCAGGACGACCTTTTCGTCGACGTAATCGGCCCCGGTCATGAAGGCATGCGAGTTCAGCAGCAGCTCGTAGTTCCCCAGGAAAACCCAGGCGGCGAAGGCCAGCAGGAGCACCGGGCCAATTACCTGGACGAAGCCCGAGCGGGTCGCCCCAGGCAGCAGCAATACATTCGGCTCCAGGTCGAAGGTCTCCGGCGACCCGCCGCTGCGACGCCACCGGCGGAACCGGTCCGCCATTTGCCAGCCCCGCGCGGTCAGCCAGAACACCACAATCGACAGGATCGCCAGCACAAACAGGAAACCCAGCAGCTCGGAGTAGAACGGGAGATCAAACAGGTAGAACGGCAGCGTGCGCGAGAAAACCGGGTCCCGCCAGGCGTCGGGCGGGAGCCGAATGCCCCGCGATCCGGCGTAGCTCATCACTACCCAGTAATCAATACCCCCCGAAGCAACCAGGACCGCGATTCCCAGCAGCGCCAGCGGAACCAGGCGCCGGTACAGGGTCAAGTCACCCGTCCGGATGCCGGCAAACTGCAATCCCCGGGCGTGGGCCAGCCATAGAACGAGAAACACCAGCAGCGTCCCGGCCGCCCCCGGCCCGATCTGGTACAGCAGCATGCTCACCCAGGTATCGACCTGCTCCACCTCTTTCCACCAGTTGTATTCGATGATGAAGTTGGCGATCTTACCGGATGCGGAGAACAGCAAGATCAGGATGGCGACGAGGATCAGGTTGCGGATGGGCGATTTCATGAGACCTTCCACACTACCCGGCCGCCCACGATGGTGACCGCCGGTCCCCCTTTGAAGCAGCGCTGGTGATAGGGGCTGTTCTTGCTTTTGGACTGCGATTGGTTGACGTCGAAGGTCCACTCGCGATCGACGCTGAAGATGGTGATGTCGGCGGGAGCGCCGGGACGCAGGGCGCCGCGATCGAGGCCGACCACCCCGGCCGGCCCGGTGGTAAACAGCTTCACCAGGTGAGGAAGCGTGATGCGGCCGCTGTGGACCAGCTTTTCGAGCGCCAGGCCCAGCGCCGTCTCCAGGCCCGTGATGCCGAACGGGCAGCACTCGAATTCCTGCATCTTGATGCTGCCCGTGTGGGGCGCGTGATCCGTGGCGATGGCATCGACCACGCCCGCAGCGATGGCGTCGACGACCGCCTCGGTGTCACAGGAGGTCCGGAGCGGCGGCTTCATCTTGTAGTTGCTGTCGTAGGTGCGGACATCGGCGTCGGTGAGCGAAAAGTGGTGGGGCGTCGCCTCGCAGCTTACCGCCAGGCCGAGATCCCGGGCGTGCCGGACCATGGCCAGCGAGTTACGGGTCGAGATGTGGGCCACGTGCAGCCGCGCGCCGGTAAGCTGGCTGAGCAGAATATCCCGCGCCACCATCACCTCTTCGGAGACCGCCGGAATCCCGCGCAGCCCCAGGCGCACCGAGCTGACGCCCTCGTGGATGTCGCCGCCCGCGCTCAGGTTCAGGTCCTCGCAGTGATCGATCACCGTGATGCCGAACGAGCGCGCGTACTCCATGGCGCGCCGCATCACCCGCGAGTTCATCACCGGCTGGCCGTCGTCGGAGATGGCCACCGCCCCGGCTTCCTTCATGGCCCCGATGTCGGCGAGCTGCTCGCCGGCGCTCTCCTTGGTGATGGCCCCGATGGGGAACACGTTGACTACGGCATAGCGACGCGCGCGCTCGACGATGAAGCTGGTGACCGTGGCGCTGTCGTTGACCGGAATCGTGTTGGGCATGCAGCAGACGGAGGTGAACCCGCCCGCGGCCGCCGCCCGCGCGCCGCTCTCGATGGTTTCGGCGTGTTCGATGCCCGGCTCCCGCAGGTGCACGTGCAGGTCGATGAAGCCGGGAGCCACCACCAGCCCCGTGGCGTCCAGCAGCTCAGCGTCCCCGGCCTCGATGGCCCGCCCCACGGCGGCGATCTTGCCGTCCTCCACAAGCACGTCGCGGAGGGCGTCGAATCCCGCCGCCGGGTCGATCACCCGGCCGCCGCGGATTAACAACCGGGTCATTGAGTCACCACCTGGGCCACCACCTTTTCGAGCACCGCCATGCGCACGGCCACGCCGTTCTCCACCTGGTTGAGGATCGCCGAGCTGGGCGAATCGGCCACCTCGGAGGCGATCTCGCGGCCCCGGTTGATCGGCCCCGGGTGCATCACGATCACGTCGGGCTTGGCCAGCCGCACGTGCTCCAGGTGCAGGCCGTAAAACTGGAAATACTCGCTCTTGGGAAAAGTCGTCTCGTTCTGCCGTTCCAATTGCACGCGCAGCATCATGATCACGTCGGCGCCGCTCACCGCCTCCTCGATGCTGGTGGTGAGCGTGATGCCGGGCGCCAGTTGCGCGAATTCCGAAGGCAACAGCGGGGCCGGGCCGCACAGCACCAGGTCCACCCCGAACTTCGACAGCAGGTGGATGTTCGACCGCGCCACGCGGCTGTGGGAGATGTCGCCGATGATGGCCACGCGCAGCCCTTCCAGGCTTGGGCGGTGATCGAGGATCGTCAGCGCATCGAGCAGCGCCTGCGTGGGGTGCTCGTGCGTGCCGTCGCCGGCATTGATGATGGGCGTAGGCAGGAAACGGGCCAGAAAGTGCGGCGCCCCCGACGCCGCGTGCCGCATCACGATGGCGTCCGGCCGCATGGCGTCCAGCGTGTTGAGCGTGTCCACCAGCGACTCGCCCTTGGACAGGCTCGACCCCTGCGCCGAAATAGAGATGGTGTCAGCGCCCAGGCGCTTGGCGGCGATCTCGAAGCTGGTGCGGGTGCGCGTGGAGGGCTCGAAGAACAGGTTGACGATCGTCTTGCCCCGCAGCGTGTCCAGCTTCTTCACCGGCTGCGTCTGCATGGGCTGGTAATAGCGGCCGCGGTCGAGCAGCGCTTGGATCTGCTCGCGCTCGAGCTCTTCAATCCCTAGGAGGCCGGAAGCCATGGCAGCTAGGCCGGATCTACTTTCTCCACCAACAGCACTTTCTCCTGACCGTCGATCTCCTCGAGCTTCACCTCGATGATCTCGTTGTCGGTGGTTTCCACGTATTTGCCCACGAAGCGCGCCTCCACCGGCAGCTCCCGGTGGCCCCGGTCGATGAGCACACAGAGCTGGATGCGCCGCGGCCGGCCCTGATCAAACAGGGCGTCGAGCGAGGCGCGGGTGGTGCGGCCGGTGTAGAGCACGTCATCGACCAAAATCACGTCGATGCCGGTGACCGAAAAGGGAATGTCGGTCGAGCTGACCACCGGTTTTTCCGAAACCGTGGACAGATCGTCGCGATAGAGGTTGATGTCCAGAATCCCGACCGGGACGGTGCGATTTTCGATCTGCTCGACTTTCTGCGCCAGGCGCCGCGCCAGCGGCACCCCGCGCCGCCGCACGCCGATGAAGGCGAGCTTGTCCACTTCGGGGCTTTTCTCCACAATCTCGTGAGCCAGCCGTACCAGCGTGCGATCGATCTCGGAGGCGCTCATCAACTGGGACTTCTCGCGGATCACGGGCATGCTGGCGCTCTAGGCGAAGTTCACGGTCTACGATACCATAGCGTTGAGATGAAATTCAGACGCATCGCCCTGACGCGGCCCGGCGGAAGGATGCAAGTCCGCAACTGGATGTCGCAGCCGGTCATCACGGTGGAGGCGGGCCAGCCAGTCGCCGAGGCCGTCCGCTTGCTCGAGCAAAGCCACATCAAGCGCCTGCCGGTGATGTCGGCCGGACGCCTGGTCGGCATCCTGAGCGAGAAGGACCTCCGCGCACTCCAAACCCAGGAGGGCCAGGTCGTGGAGGTCATGACCCCCGACCCAGTGACCATCGGCCCCGACGAGCCGGTGGAGTCCGCCGCCATCAAGATGCATGACAATGGCTTTGGCGCGTTGCCGGTGGTCGACGCACAGGGGGCGCTCGTCGGCATCATCACCGAGGACGACGTCTTCGAAGCCATGATCGCCATGACGGGCGCCCGCTTCTCCGGCGTGCGCATCAGCCTGGAGATTGAAGATCGCCCGGGATCGATCAAGGAGGTCGCCGACGTGGTCCGCGCCGAGGGCGGCAAGATCGTCTCCATCGTCACCTCCTATCAGGGCGTGCGCCACGGCTACCGCGAGTTGATTTTGAAACTCTCCACCGACCAGGTGCATCACATCGTGCGGCGCCTGACTGACGCCTACCCGGGCACTACGGTGATCCGAATATGAAGACGCGAGCGTCCTGGCGGGAAAAGCTGGAGCGGGTGCAGGAACCGAAGGTGGTCCGGATCCCGCCCAAGCTGCAGAAGCGCTTCGGCACGCGCACCATGCTCATCCCGCGCCCCCTGGACGTGGACGCCCTGATCCGCCAGGTGCCCAAGGGAAAGCTCGTCACCCAGTCCCGCATCCGCGAGCGATTGGCCCAGGCCTGCGGCGCCGATGTCACCTGCCCGATCACCACCGGCATCTTCGTCCGCATCGCCGCCGAAGCCGCCGAAGAGGATGCCCGAGCCGGCAAAAAGCGCATCACGCCCTACTGGCGCGTCATCCGCGACAATGGGAGCCTGATCGAAAAGTTCCCTGGCGGGGTGGAGGGCCAGGCCCGGCGGTTGCGCCAGGAGGGCCACCGGGTAAGGGCCGGCAAGGTCCTCGGGTTTGGATGGTGAGCCTCCGGCTGCCCGTGTATATCCCCCGCGCACTGAAGTTCTTTGACCCGTGAACGCGGAGGGAACCCCGCAGGATCGAATATCTCTACCGGCACAAAAGTCGCACTCCCCGGACTGGTCGTTCGTAGGCGGCTCGCAGTACAGAACCGCGACCGTGCGGGAGCGGATGCCCCATCTTCGCCACAGCCTCTAAACTAGAATCGCGGGTGACCTTCCGTTAGAACAGCGGCTGAGAATTCGGTCAGCGGATTCTGTAGACATAGGCGTCATCGATCCAAACGTCGCCGATGACGTGGTCTCCCAACCGCATCCCCGCTACGCTGGCGGTTTTCCCGAAGATGCTGCGGAGAGCGCGGATTAAGGCGCTCCGGTTACCCTTGAGGCTGATCGACACTTGATGCAGCAACTCCGGGTGATTGGAGGATAGGGCGGCGTGCAGTTGGAGATAGGCTTCCTTGGGGCCAGCTTTGTCGTACAAGGGCGATGCGAGGACCAGCCGCCATTCACCGAATTCCTCGGTGAGGAGCCAAAGTGCGACCGTCACCTGGTATCCGGCCGCATCGAGCGCGCCGAGGACTTTTTCGCCGAGTTCGACGTCCAAGCCTACCAGCGTTTCCTTAGCCATCGAAGTACACCAAAGGTCCGATCTTGGAGCGCGTTAAGCAGCGCCTCAGCTTCCGATCTCGAGCGCTTCTCATACCGGCTCCTCTCAGACCAGTCTCTCACAATTTGCCAGTTCGCGGCGAATTCGGGCTGCTGTCTCAACGCCTCGCCCAGCGCTTCTTCCAGCTCGGCGACGCGGAGCAGATCGGTGAGGCGGTGAGTGTGGCTTGCATCGGCTCGCTTCTTGTCCGGGAATTCGTGGCGTTCGGTTCGCCTCGCAATGCAGGCCTTGAGGGCGCATTCAGCGACGTAGCCGCCCAGGTAGTAAGCTCCTTCCCAGCAGCTCCCTTGGAGCAGGAGTTCGGCGTCTCTAAGGCGGATGGCTGCCAGTTCTTGCAATTCTTTTCGTTTCACGGGAAGGTGCTTACTCTAACACACCTTGCATCATGCGAACAATGAGCGGTGTGATAGGTGCGCGCTCCATTGCGGGATGACCCATCACGACGCGACCGTCCTCAAGGAAGGCGGGGGCCGCTATCTTCGCCCGTTCGCTGTTTGGATTTCCCGTCCCCCTCCGCTATCATGAAAGACTAGCCTCGTCCGGCGCGTATGCTGCGCTTTGAAACCGCTGGAGAATCTCACGGGGAGTGCCTGGTGGCCACCGTGACAGGACTGCCTGCCGGTGTGCCTGTGTCGGTGGAGTTCGTCAACCGGCAACTGTGGCGCCGCCAGCAGGGATACGGCCGCGGCGGGCGGATGAAGATTGAAACAGACCGGGTGGAGATTGTTTCCGGCGTCCGGCATTCGAAGACCATCGGCTCGCCGGTGGCCCTGATCATCCGCAACCGCGACTGGCAGAACTGGACCGAAGCCCTGCCGGTGGAGGATTACCCGGGGAGCGCCGGGAAGGCCAAGCCGGTGCATCGCCCGCGGCCGGGGCATGCCGACTTGGCCGGGTGCTTGAAGTACAATCTGCCCGAGGCCCGCTACGTCCTGGAGCGGGCCAGCGCGCGCGAAACCGCCGCCCGCGTCGCCGCCGGGGCCATGGCCAAGCTCCTGCTGGGTGAATTCGGGGTGCAGGTGCTGGCCCACGTGATCGCCACCGGCCCGGTGAGGCTCGAGCGCGAGGCGAGCTGGGAAGAGATCGTCGCCCTGGAAGGCAAGCCCGAGGTCCTGCTGAGCTGCGTCGATACCGAAACCGAACAGCGCATGAAGGCCGTGGTCGACGAAGCTTTCCGCACTGGCGACACGGTGGGCGGCATCTTCGAGGTCGTCGCCCACAACATTCCGCCGGGCCTGGGAACGTACGTCGCCTGGGATCTGCGCCTGGATGGGAAGCTGGCCCAGGCGATCCTCTCCATGCAGGCGGTGAAGGCGGTCGAGATCGGGCGAGGCATGGAAAACGCGCTCACCTTCGGCTCGCGCGTCCAGGATCCCATCGGCTACGACCGCGAGCGGCGCAAGTTCACCCGGCCGACCAACCGCGCCGGGGGTCTGGAGGGCGGCACCACCAACGGCGAGGACGTGGTCGTGCGCGGCTACTTGAAACCCATCTCTACATTGCGCAAGCCGCTCGTGTCGGTGGATCTGCGCACGCGCGAGACCTCGCTCGCCGCCTACGAGCGGTCGGACGTCTGCGTGCTCCCGGCGGCGGCGGTGATCGGCGAGGCCATGGTCGCGCTAACCCTGGCCGTCGCCCTGGTCGACAAGTTCGGCGGCGATTCGCTCGGCGAGATGAAGCGGAATTTTGACGCGTATATGGAACAGGTGAGGAGTTATTAACGCATCACAAGCCATGGTCTACAAGATCGTCAAGTTTGGTGACGCAGTGCTCGAGGCTCGCGCACAACCCATCACCGAGTTCGACACGCCGGAGCTCGATCAGCTCATCGCCGACATGTTCGAATCCATGTACACGGCCAAAGGCGTGGGCTTGGCCGCCCCGCAGATCGGCATCTCCAAGCGCATTGCCGTCATCGACTGCTCGGTCGGTGAAAACGAGGCGGAAAAGATAGTCCTCATCAACCCCGAGATCATCCATACCGAGGGCAAGCAGAACGGCGAGGAAGGCTGCCTGAGCATTCCCGGGTTCCGCGAGGACGTACGCCGCCCAAACCGCGTGACCGTGCGCGCCAAGAACATCAAGGGCGAAACGTTCGAGATGACCGGGTCGGAACTGCTGGCCCGCGCATTTATCCATGAGACGGACCACCTCAGCGGGAAGCTTTATATCAGCTACATCAGCGCGCTGAAGCGGGACCTCATTAAGAGGAAGATTCGGAAGCTGGTGAAGCAAGGCGAGTGGGGGTAATGAAAAGAAAGTCAAAAGTTAAAAGTCAAAAGTCAAAGGTCAAAAGTAAAACCTTCCTGGCCAGGCGGCCGGATCAAAAAAGCCGCTGCGAAGCAGCTTCCACACTTTTGACTTTTAACTTTTGCCTTTTGCCTTTTGACTTGGGGTTCAGGTGTCCGGGATGAGGGCCCTCTTCCTGGGCACCCCCGAATTCGCGGTCCCTACTCTCCGCGCCATGCTGGACGCGGGCGTTGAAGTCAGAGCGGTGATCACCCAGCCCGATCGCCCCGCCGGACGCGGGCAAAAGGAGACCGCCTCCTCGGTGAAGCGTATGGCCCTCGAACGCGGCCTGGAGGTGTTTCAGCCGCTGAAGATCAAGGATACGCAGGCGGTGGAATACGTCCACCTCGCGGCTCCGGACGTGATTGTGGTCGTCGGGTACGGGCAGATCATTCCGCAGGTGATTTTCGACTTTCCGCGGCTGGGTACGATCAACGTCCACGCCTCGTTGCTGCCCAAGTATCGCGGGGCCGCGCCGGTCCAGTGGGCCATCGCCAATGGCGAGACGAGAACCGGCGTAACCACCATGCGGATCGAGGCAGGATTGGACACGGGCGACATCCTGCTCCAGCGCGAGTGCGCGATCGGGCCGGAGGAGACGGCGCCGCAGCTCGCCGCGCGCCTGGCCGAGACCGGGGCCGCGTTGCTGGTGGAAACGCTGCGCGGCCTGGAGCGCGGGACGATCACACCGCGCAAGCAGGAGGCCCGGCGTATATACGACGTTTCGTGGGCAATGGCTGCACCTGCGCTGCGTGCGCGCGGCCGCGGGGGCGCCCGCCGCCCCGAGGACGCTGGCTGTCGAAGGACCGCGCCTCCGCGCCGCCTGCGGCGACGGCTGGCTGGAGATTCTCGAGCTGCAGCCGGAAGGTAAGAAACGGCAGACGGCCCAGGAGTTCATCAACGGCCGGCAGCCGAAATCAGGAGAGATGCTGGGAGAGGAGAAACTGTGACGCCGCCTCTTGGATTCCGTTTCGCCGCCACCTACGCGGGCATTCGCAAGACTGCCCAGGACGACCTGGCGCTGATGGTTTCCGAGCGCCCGGCAGCGGCCGCGGCCGTATTTACCAGCAACCTGGTGAAGGCCGCTCCGCTGACCGTTTCCGCCTCCTACCTCGCCCAATCCAAGGGCGTTGCCCGGGCCATCGTGGCCAATGCCGGCAACGCCAACTGCGCCACACCAAACGGCGTGCGCGTGGCGCGGGCCACGGCGCGGGCGGCGGCGGCGGCGCTGGGCGTCCGGGAGCGGGAAGTGCTGCTCGCCTCGACCGGCGTCATCGGCGTCCCGCTCGATGAGAGAAGGATCGTGGACGCGCTGCCCAAGCTGGTCGCGGCGCTCGCGCCCGAAGGTTTCGACGCCGCGGCCCGGGCCATTCTGACTACCGACACCATTCCCAAAACGGCGTCCGCCGAGGTACGCCTCCAGGGCGGCACAGTGCGGATCGCCGGCATGGCCAAGGGCGCGGGCATGATCCACCCCCTCATGGCCACCATGCTCAGCTTCCTGTTTACCGACGCCGACCTGCGGCCCGCGGAGCTGAAACCGATGCTGGCGGCGGCGGTCGAGCGCAGCTTCAACCGGATCTCGGTCGACGGCGACACCTCTACCAACGACACTGTCTACCTGATTGCTAACGGCGCCTCTGGGGTCCGGCCGTTGAGCAAAGAGCGGGCTCGCGTCGAGGAGGCGCTGTTGCAGGTGGCCGAGCAACTGGCGGTGGCCATCGTGCGCGACGGCGAGGGCGCGCGCAAGCTGCTGACTATCGCGGTGGAGGGCGCCTCGAGCGACCGGGCCGCGGCCACCCTCGCCCGCGCCATCGCCAACTCGCCCCTGGTCAAGACGGCGCTGGCCGGCGCCGACCCTAACTGGGGCCGCATTCTCTCGGCCGCCGGCAACTCGGGCGTCGCGTTCGACCCGGCCAAAGTGGATCTCGACTGGAACGGCGTCCGGGTATGTCGCCGGGGAACGGCGGCCGACTTTTCCGAGGACGAGGTCAAGCGGTCGCTCGAAGAGCGGGAATCGGTTTTGCGTTTTGCGATCCGGGGAAAGGGCAAGGGCCGCGCCCGCTTCTGGACCTGTGATTTGACCGAGGAGTACATTCGGATCAATGCCAGCTATCGCACGTAGCGCCTTGTGCGCCCTCGGCCTGTGGATGGCGGCCCCCGCGGCCGATGATGCGGATAAGGTTCGCGCGGTGCTGCTCGAGATGAGCCAGGCCCTACAGGACTCGAACGCGTCGCGGTTCCTCGACCAGGTGGACCGCCGCCGCTGCCCTGGCTTCGCGGCCCTCGAGGACAACGTGGTGGCATTGGCCGCCCAATACGAGATCGCCTCGTCGGTGGCGGTAATCGAGCAAACGAAAAACGGCGAGGCGTGGGAATCGAAGCTCGACTGGCTGCTCGAGATGAAGCCGGCCAGCGGCGCCGGCCCGGCCCAACGGCGGCGCGGCACCGTCACCTGCCGGATCGAACTGAGCGGCAAGCGTTGGAAGGTGACCCGGCTCGAGCCGGTCGAGTTTTTTAAACCGTCATGAAGCACCTGTCTGATGTAGCCGGATTGGAGCTCGAAGCCGCAGAGGTGGAGGCGGCGCCACCCCTGGCGTCCGCTGACGGGACCCGCCGCCTCATCCTGCTGTCGTTCGGCCATTTCTTTATCGACCTGTATTCGAGCGCCCTGGGAGCGCTCCAGCCGGTCCTGGTGGCCCGCTACGGGCTGACGTTGTTCCGCGCCGGCACCCTGGGCGGGTTGCTCTCGTTTTCCTCTTCGGTGATGCAGCCGGTTTACGGCTACCTCTCCGACAGGCTGCATTTTCGCGGCTTCACCGTACTGGCCCCCTTCATTGCCGGCGTATTCATCTCATGCCTCGGCCTCGCCCCCGGCTACAAGACCCTGCTGCTGCTGGTGTTCCTGGGCGGGGTCGGGATCGCCGCCTTCCATCCCCAGGGCACGGCCCACGCCTCGTCCACCCTCAAGCAGCGCCGCGGCCTGGCCTTGGCCATCTTCATCACCTCGGGGACCATCGGCCTGGCCTGCGGGCCGGCGTACTTCTCCTTGATCACCGGATGGCTGGGGATCGAGCGGTCCTATTGGGCCGCACTGCCCGGTCTCCTCATCACGCTGGTGCTTGCCGCCACCCTGCCTGCGCCGCCGCGGCGCCCGCACCGGACCGAAACGCATCTCGACCTGGCGCCCTTCCTCCCGGTGCTGAGGCCGATGATCTTGCTGTACTTCCTGGTGGTGATCCGCTCGGTGATCCAGATCGTGTTCGCGCAGTTCCTGCCGCTCTATTTCCACCTCGAGCGTGGCTTCCCCATCTCGTCCGCGAGCTACGTGCTCACCCTGTTTCTCACGGGCGGGGCCATGGGAGGCTTCCTGGGTGGCAACCTGGCCGATCTGTTCGGCGGCCGCCGCATCGTGATGTTTTCCATGATCGGCTCCGTGCCCTTCCTGGTCCTGTTTTTGCTGACCCGGGGCTGGGTTTCGCTCGTCGGCCTTTTCATCGGCGGCCTGATCCTGCTGTTCACGGTCCCGGTGAACGTCACCATGGCCCAAGAACTCGTGCCGACCCAGTCGGGCACGGTCTCGGCACTGATGATGGGCTTTGCCTGGGGCATGGCCGGGCTGGTGGTGATCCCCCTGTTCGGCTTGGCCGCCGACCACTACGGCCTGCACCGCAGCCTCTGGGGCGTGGTCCTGATGCCCCTGGCCGGGTTCCTGCTCGCGATCCGATTACCCCACGACCACCCGGATCGGAATTAGTGTGTATCGTTCCCTATCCTTGCCGATGCAGACGGTCCTCATTGTCGCTTCCGTTTCCTCCCGCGCGACCGGAGGGGCGCGAGGAACGCGTTCTTTCCACTCGCCGCGAGCGGCTGGGTATCGACGACCTCCTCGATGGAATCGACCTCGTGGAGCGTGGATCATGGGCCCCGATCCGAGCCAGCTTGGTAAACTTGAAGCGTGGACCCACGTTCCACTCATGCCGATTGAGCTTCTGGTTTTCGATTTGGACGGTACGCTGGCCGATTCCAAGCTGGACCTGGCGCTGGCGGTCAACGCTACGCGCGCCGACGTCCAACTGCCGCCGCTGCCCCAGGAGATCGTCTTTTCCTACGTGGGCAACGGGGCGCCTACTTTGGTCCGGCGAGCCTTGGGCGAGGAGTTTGACGACGCGCAACTCGAGCGCTCGCTCGAATTCTTCCTCGGCTACTACCGGCAGCACATGCTCGACAACACGCGGCTCTATCCGGGGGTGGCCGAGTCGCTCGATCGCCTGCGCGCGGCGGGCAAGCGCCTCGCCGTGCTCACCAACAAGCCGTGGCGCTTCAGCCGCGACCTGCTGCGTGGCCTCGGCATCGGGGATCACTTCGGCGCGATTTACGGCGGCAACAGCTTCGAGACCAAGAAGCC
>JACQDI010000933.1 GCA_016201195.1 Acidobacteriota bacterium
AAGATCCTCAACAAGAGTAGCGATTCCCTACGGCTGGGTGTGGAGATAAAGTTTGCCGCCCGGGCATGAGGGTGCATCCGGACGACAACGCTACACGTCCAAATTCTTCACGTACAGCGCGTTCTCTTCGATGAACTTGCGGCGGGCTTCTACATCCTCGCCCATGAGCGTCGAGAAAATCTCTTCGCTTTCAACGGCGTCGTCGAGGCGGACTTGCAGTAGCGTGCGGGTCTCGGCGTTCATGGTGGTCGACCACAACTGCTCGGCGTTCATTTCACCGAGACCTTTGTAACGCTGTACGGAGGCGTCCTTTTTGCCCTCGTTCTTGACGAAGGCGAGCAGGTCGGCGGAGCTCGGGTGCTGCTCACGGGAGTCGCCCTTGATCACGGTGAACGGGGGAGTGTTGAATTTCGCGATCTGACGGGCGAGGGCACGGAAGCGCTTGTAGTCGGGCGAGGCGATGAGCGTCGTGTCGATGCGGCGCTCGCCGCCGGTGGAGTCCTTGTAGGTGATCATCCACGCGGAGTGCTCTTCGTCGCGGACCAGGTCCGGCTGCACCTCCAGCTTCTGGAACCGCTTCAGAATCTCCTGCAAGCGCGCCTTGTCGGCCAGGTCCTGCTTGTAGTCAAGCTGGAGGTTCACGTCGGCCAGCACCTCGGCCACGCGGGAGTCGCGCAGCCGGCGCTCGACCTTGTGGAACATGCCGTAGTATTCGTCGAGGGCGAGCAGAAAGGTGCGCAGCTCCTGGCCCTCTACCAGTTGTCCCAGCTTGCCGTTGCCGTCGAATTCCAGCCGCAGGTCGTCGGTGGCGCGGCGGATCACTTCTTTGGTGAACTCCTTCTCGTCCTTGATGTATTTTTCCTGCTTGCCCTTCTTGATGCGATAGAGCGGCGGCTGGGCGATGAAGACATGGCCGCGCTCGATCAGAATCCGCATCTGCCGGAAGAAGAACGTGAGCAGCAGGGTGCGGATGTGGGAGCCGTCGACGTCGGCGTCGGTCATGATGATGACCTTGCCGTAGCGCAGCTTGGAGGCGTCAAAATCCTCCGCGCCGATGCCGGTGCCGAGGGCGGTGATCATGGCGCGGATCTCGTCGTGGCCGAGCATCTTATCGTAGCGCGCCTTCTCCACGTTCAGGATCTTGCCCTTCAGCGGCAGGATGGCCTGGTAGCGGCGATCGCGGCCCTGTTTGGCGGTGCCGCCGGCGGACTCGCCCTCGACCAGGAACAGCTCGCACCGCGCGGGGTCTTTTTCCTGGCAGTCGGCCAGCTTGCCGGGCAGGCCGCCGGAATCGAGCGCGCCCTTGCGCCGGGTGAGGTCGCGCGCCTTGCGAGCCGCCTCGCGCGCCCGCGCCGCCTCGATGGCCTTGCCCACGATCTTTTTGGCCACCCCAGGGTTCTTCTCGAAATACTCGCCCAGCTTGTCGTTGACGAAGGCGACTATCTGGCCCTGGATGTCGCTGTTGAGCTTGCCTTTGGTCTGCCCCTCGAACTGGGGCTGGGGCAGCTTCACGCTGACCACGGCGGTCAATCCCTCGCGCACGTCGTCGCCGGTCAGATTCTCCTTCACGTCTTTGAACAGGCCCACCTGTTGGCCGTAGAAGTTGATGGTGCGGGTGAGGGCCGAGCGGAACCCGCTGAGGTGCGAGCCGCCGTCGACGGTATTGATGTTGTTGGCGAAGCTGAAGATGTTCTCGGCGTAGCCGTCGTTGTATTGCAGCGCCACCTCCATGACCAGCGTCCCCCCGGTGGGCAGGTCTTTTTCGGCCTCGAAATGAATCGGCTTCTCGTGGATGGTGGTCTTGCCGCGGTTCAGGTGCTTGATGAACTCGGCCACGCCGCCGTTGAACTGGAAGACCTGCGGCACCCGCTCGGTCCGCTCATCGGTGAGGGTGATTTTCAGGCCCTTGTTAAGGAAGGCCATTTCCCGCAGCCGCTGGGCCAGCGTGTCGTAGTTGAACTCAGTCACCGTAAAAATGGAAGTGTCGGGCTTGAAGGTGACCCGCGTGCCGGTTTTGCTGCCGCACTTGCCGGTGCGCTTGAGCGGAT
The DNA here is from genome assembly GCA_016201195.1 of Acidobacteriota bacterium. Classification (GTDB taxonomy): domain Bacteria; phylum Acidobacteriota; class Terriglobia; order Bryobacterales; family JACQDG01; genus JACQDI01. The sequence goes on from JACQDI010000933.1 coordinate 2,049, forward strand.
ACTTGGGCGCGCCGCAGGAGTACTCCTGCTCCCAGGTGTAGCCTCCGCGCCAGATCTCGAGCTCGAGCGACTCGGAAAGCGCGTTTACGCAGCTCACGCCGACCCCGTGCAGCCCGCCCGAAACTTTATACGTGTTGGAGTCGAACTTGCCGCCGGCGTGGAGCTTGGTCATCACCACCTCGGCGGCGGAAACGCCCTCTTCCTTGTGGAGGTCCACCGGGATCCCAC
>JACQDI010000934.1 GCA_016201195.1 Acidobacteriota bacterium
AGAAACATCTCTTCGGCGGGGTGGTTGCGCACGTGGTAGCCAGCCGCCACGATGTCCGGCAGGTCGGCAGCGCCGGCGTGATTCAGCTCGCGGATGCCGACGTCGGCAAAGCGATTGCTGCCCATGCTCCGCGCCGTGGTCACCCCGGAAGCGAGCGCGGTCCTTGCGGCGCGCAGGTCGGAGATGTGCACGTGGGCGTCAACCCAGCCCGGTAGCACCCACCGCCCGCGCAGGTCCAGTACGGTAGCCCCAGCCGGTGCGGCTTGCTCCCCGGCGGCGACGCTTTCGATGCGCCCGTCGCGCACCACAACGGTCGCGTTGCGCAGCGGCTGCGCCGAAACGCCGTCGATCACATTGGCGTGCTGTAACACCAGCGTCTGCGCCGGCAGAACGGCGCTCACGAGCAGCGCCAGCGGCGCAAGGCCAGTACAGAGCCGTAAGCGCAGGAAGCTGTGAAAAAGCCGGTGGACCGCTCCCTTACGGTCGCGGCTCTGAAATACCGCCTCGGGTACAGAGCCGCGACCGTAAGGGAGCGGTCGGGGCTCCGATTCCTTCCTTCTCATTTCTGGTACCTCCGCAGACACAACACCGCGTTCAGCCCTCCGAAGGCGAAGGAATTCGACAGCGCCGCCTCCACCTGCGCGCGGCGAGCGGCGTTGGGAATGTAGTCCAGGTCGCAACCGTCACCCGGGGAAGTGAAGTTCGCCGTGGGAGGCAGGATTCCATCCCGCAAGGCAAGCGCGGTGGCGATGAACTCGAGCGCCCCGGACGCCCCCAGGGCGTGGCCATGCATGGACTTGGTGGAGCTCACCGCCAGCCGCGAGGCGTGCGCGCCGAATACTTGTCGAATCGCCCGCGTTTCCGTCGGGTCGTTCGCGACCGTCCCGGTACCGTGCGCGTTCACGTAGCCGATCGCCGCAGCGTCGAGCCGGGCGTCGTCGAGCGCCGCCTGCATCGCGCGTGCGGCCCCGGTTTCCGTGGGCAGCGTGATGTGTCCGGCGTCCGACGACATGCCAAAGCCGGCCAGCTCCGCGTAGATGGTCGCGCCCCGCGCGCGGGCCCGTTCCTCGGTCTCGAGCACGATTACGCCGGCGCCCTCCCCCAGCACCATGCCCTTGCGGTCACTGCTAAACGGGCGGCAGGTATCAGGCGCTATCACGCGGACCGCCTCCCAACTCTTCAGGGCAGCCATCGCGAAGGGCGCCTCACTGCCGCCCGCGAGCGCGACCTCGGCCTGGCCCGCGCGCAGCATCCCCAGCGCCAGGCCGATGGCGTGGTTCGAGGCGGCGCAGGCAGTCGAAACAGTCAGGCCGGGGCCGGTGATGCCGAACTCGATGGTCATCTGGCTGGTGGCGGCGTTGGCCATCGCCCGCGGCACGAGGTAGGGGCTGAAGCTCTTTTGCCCGAGGGCGTAGAGCTGGCGGTAGGCCTCGTCCTCGGTGGTCTTGGCGGCCATGCCCGCGCCCATCACGACCGCCGTGCGTGACGCGACCTCCGGCTCGAGCTGAAGTCCGGCGTCCGCCAGCGCCTCCCGCGCGGCGATCAGCGCAAACTGGCTGAAGCGGTCCAGCAGGTCGAGCCGCTTCGGATCAAAGTGGGCTTCCGGCTGGTAGCTGCGCGCCTGCGCCGCCACGCGGATCCTGAGGTTCCCATCCGGAAAACCCTCGAGCGGTGCGATCCCGGATTGTCCTGCGCAAAGGTTTTGCCACAGATCCCGAGCCGTCATCCCCAGGGCGGATACCGCTCCCAGCCCGGTTATTACCACCCGCCGCATGGGATCAGGCCACCCCCGCCGCCTTCTCGGCCAGCAGTTTCTCCACGCCCGCCACCACGTCGCGCACGCTCCGGATCTGCTTGGCCGCTTCGTCCGGGATCGAGATGTCCAGCTCGTTCTCCAGGGCAAACAGGATGTTGACTCCGTCCAGCGAATCGATCCCCAGCTCTTCGAAGGATGAATCCAAAGTAATCTTCGCGGCGTCCAAGTGTTGTGTCTTGGATATCACCGCCATGATCCGCTGCCCCAGATTGTCGTCCACGAGGTTGTCGTCCATAGGATGGGGCCATCATACAATACTGCTCGCGCTCCTCGCCTGCTCGACGGCCTTTGCCGCCCCGTTTGACCACTCGCTGTGGGACCGCGTCTTAAAGGCGCACGTGAGCGAGATCGGCGAAGTGGACTACGCCGGCATTAAGGCCCAGCGCGCGGATCTCGACGAATACGTCCGCCGGCTGGGCGAAGCGAGCCCCGCCAACCGCCCCGAGCTGTTTCCGTCGCGCGCCCACGAGCTGGCCTACTGGATCAACGCCTACAACGCCTTCGTCACCCAGGGTGTGGCCGGCAACTATCCCACTCGCAGCGTCCGCGACCTCGGAGTGCTATATGGCTTTTTCCGCCGCAAAGACTACACTGCCGGCGGCGTGCAGATGAGCTTGCAGTACCTGGAAAACGAGATCCTGCGCAAGAAATATCACGAGCCGCGCATACACTTCGCCATTGTGTGCGCCTCGCTGAGCTGCCCACTGCTTTCGCGCGACGCCTACACAGCCGAGAACCTGGAAGCGCAGCTCGACCGCCAGGCGCGCGCGTTCATCGGCCAGCGGCGTAACCTCACCATCAACGGCCGGGAGATCACTCTGAGCGAGATCTTCAAATGGTATAAAGAGGACTTCGGCCCGGACCTCCTGCTCTACCTTCGGCGTTACGCTGCGGAAGCCGACCGCCGCGCGCTCGAAGCCCTCCAGCAGCCGAGGATCAAGTATTACGATTATGACTGGTCGATCAACGACCCCGGCTCCCGATCCCGCGCAAAATCCCCCCTGGAACGCGAAATCGCCCGCCCCCGCACGTAAAGGCTGGCTTCCCCAACTGGCCAAGGCCCTGGCCATCGTCCTGGTCATCCTGGCCCCGTCGATGGTGGGCCTGAATCCTGCCAAGTCCGTGCACACCAGGACGGGCATGGTTCTGGTCGCCGCGCTCGCGTTTTACAGCTTGCTGATCGCGCCGCAGCGGCGCCGGCTCAAACAGGCGGCCCTTGCCATCCTGGCGTTTTTCTTCTGGGCGGCGGCGATCGATGTAATCTCGCGCCCCCTGCTGGCGCGAGTGATCTATTACCGGGTGCATGACCGGTTCCTTCGCTGGTGGCCGCCGATGCCCCTGGTTCCGCGCTACCCGGCCAACGTGCGGCAGCTCGGCAAGACCTTTGGCGACCTAGCTGCGGTTTCCGCCAACACCGCTGCTCGGGAATACCGCGAAGAACAGTTCGTCACCGACGCCTACGGATTCCGTAATGAGGAGACGCGAGAGCTGGACGCGATTCTGCTGGGCGACTCGTTCGGTCTGGGCGACGGCACCACGCAGCCGAAAACCTGGGGCACGCTGCTGGGCTCGCAATACGGGTGGCGCGTCTACAACTTGTCGATGGTCGGCGGTCCCTGGACCGGCTACATCGACCTGGCCATCGAGGCCGGCCACCTGCGCATCGAGCGCGGGCGCACGGTCGTGCTTTGGGCGCTGTTCACCGGCAATGACCTCGACGATGC
>JACQDI010000935.1 GCA_016201195.1 Acidobacteriota bacterium
GATCCCACCGTAAGCGTGAAGTTGACTGCACCTCCACCCGGCGTGCTGGCCGTGATGGCGATGGTCTGAATGCCTTGTTCCACCGGCTCGGGGCTGGCCGCGGAGCCATGGGCGGCGCTCTGCTCTGACGGCTCGCGCCCGAGTGAGCTGGCGGCGGCCACGGTGACCACGGCCTGCGCGATCCCGCGGCTGTTGGTGCGCGAGGGCTGCGTGGGGCTGAAGGTGACTCCAGCGGCGGTGGCGGCAAACGTGACCGGAGCGTTGAACACCGGCGAGCCGTCCGCGGTGACCAGCTTGACCGACAGGGGGACCTCGGCCGCTTGGCCGGCAATGACGTTCTGGCGGTCGCCGCCATTGATCGTCATGCTCGCCGCACCAGTGGTGGGAGGCGGGAACACAGCCGAGACGCCAGTGGGCGGGATGCCCAGGCTCTGCGTGATGGCCGAGTTGAGAGCCACGTCCACGCGGGCCACGCTGCCCGTCGAGCCTGAGAGCATGGCCACGTAGAGCGCCTGGCCGTTGGGTGAGACATCCAGGCTCCGCGCGTTCTGCCCGTAAGTCTGCGACGTTGTGCTGCCGGTCCCCAGGTCGATTTTGACCACGAAGTTGGGAGAGCCGACTACAATGCCGAACGCGGTCGAGTTATCCACGATGGCAATGCGGTCGAAGGTCTGGTTGGCAGGGCCGATCTGCTGGGCCGGATTCACCCCGCTCAGGTCAACGATCTGGGAGACGTTCAGGGGCGGGCTGCCACGGTTGATCACCACCGCCCGCGCGCTGTCGGGGGTAGCGAGCACCTTCCCGTTGAAGACGTTGTTGATGGAAACGGGGTCGGAGATGTTGCCGCTCTTGAGATTGATCTGTCGGATGCCGTTGGGCACCAGCACGAGCAGGCTCTTGTTGTCCGGGCGCAGAGCCATGGACAGCGGCGCGGAGACGGAGACCTGATTGGTGACCACCGGCGGGTTGGCCGTCAGATCCACGATGGAGACGAGGCCCGAGCCGGTGGACATGACGAAGGCGCGGCTGGAGTCGTTGGCCACCTCGAGTTCCGTAGGACCGCCCCCCACCCCCACGTCGGCAATCAGTTGGTCGGTGGTGGTGTCGTAGATCTTCAAGGTTCCGGCGGCCACCACGACCTTCTTGCCATCGGGTGTGATCGCGCCGGCGCTGGCATTCGCGCCGAGGTCCTTGTACACGGGCGCACTCAGGTTGGAAACGTTGACGATGGTCAGGGTGCGCACAGAGTTGTTGGACAGAATATAGTACTTGGACCCACTGGGAGTACCCAGGGCGAGGAAGGCGTTGGGGGAGGCGACCACGGTTCCGACGTTAGCCAGGGTGGCGGCGTCCAGCACCGTCACATTGGGGCTGACCCCGGAGGGAAACAGAAAGATCCGGTTCCCCTGCGCCAGCGCGGCCCCAGAGGCGGCGACGAGCAGAAGGGCGGAGAAGAAACGCGTTCTTAGTCTAAGCATGGCTGGACCTTCTTGTTCGAGATTCTCCTGGCATGCTGGCTCATGCTGCCAGGGGACGCGGAAGTATCGATGATAGCAGCAAAGCCGAAGGAAGAAAAGGGCGCTGTGCTGCGCGTGCTGCGCGCGGTGCGCGAACTTACCAAGGGCGCGGAGGCAAAAAAAGAGGGGAGAGATTGCTCTCTCCCCTCCCGAGACAACAGGGTGATTAGTGGGCCAGGCTTTCGCCGCTGCCGGCCGCGCGGCTGCCGCTGACGCCGTTCCACGGCACCACCAGAGCCAGGTAGCCCTCAGCGATCGCTGGGACACCACCGAAGCCGTCGGTGATGAAGGCGAAGCCGTGAGCGAACTGGAACTGGCAGAGGGCCATGAGGTAGCCCTGGAAGCCAGGCGTGCCGGTGATGTTAGCAGCAGCGTTGCCGCCCGACAGGGTCCACACGATCTGCTTACCAGCGCCGACCACGATGGAAGTTTGCTGCGACGGAGCAGCGCCGCCACCGGTGGTGGAGCCGTAGTAGAACAGGGTGCAGGTACCCGCCTGAGCGGTCGTGCCCTTGTCATCGGCCGAGGTGTTGGAGATCGCGAAGCCGGTGTCAAATCCGGCCTGGTTGGTCACGAACGGGAACAGCAGGTTCGTGATGCAACGCGCGATGCCGAAGATGCTCTTCGGTGAACCGGTGTCCACAAAGCGAGGCTCCGGCTCATCAGCGCTCGAGGTACCGACCGTGCTGATCGGCGCGAACGAGACGCTTACCTGCATGGTACCGACGGCCGGCAGGTCATTCGGCGTATTGGCCGCGTAACCCACGGTCACCGGTATCTTGACGCGCTCGTTGGCAAACGGATTGTCGTCTACGACCTCATATACGACGTATCCGAAGCCGCCCGAGATCGACACTTCCGCAGTGGTGGAGATGGTGAGGTTGAAAGTACCGATGCCTCGCGCGTCGGCATTGGCGACCCGGAAGATCTTCAGCCGACCGTTGCCGGTGACAGCGGTGGGCACGCCGATCCGCAGGCCGTTCGGAACGTTGTAGAAGCGGATTAGGAAGCGCGTCCCCTGGGTTGCGCCGCCGCAGAGGCCACCGGGCGAGAAGCAGTTGGAACTCGGCGTATTGTAGCCGGCCTCCACCTGGGTCAAGCCCGGAAAGTCCGTCGGCGAGCCAAGGGTCTTGAAGGCGGTTGCGAAGCCCTCAGTGATACGGATCACAAAAGAGTTGCCGCCCGCCGC
>JACQDI010000005.1 GCA_016201195.1 Acidobacteriota bacterium
CCTCCATGGCTGAGGGAAGACGGGTAGTTCGCATTTGCCCCGACGCTGTATCGGGACTTGCACGGTGAGGCTGTGTTGCTCCAGGTCGAGACGGGCCGCTATTTCGGGCTGGACGAGGCGGCTCACCGCATGTGGCGGCTCATCCTGCAGCACGGCGATCTGCGTCTGGTCGAGGAAGCGCTCCGGTCGGAATATGCGGTCGAACCGGAAAGGCTAGATGAACCGGGTCATTTGCTCCAACAATTCCCGATCCACAGGACCGCCCTCCAGGCGCACCATACCACAAGCTGCTACGCAGCGGCTAGGCACGAGGTCGCCTTGACCCCTCAGATCTTCACTTGATCTCCAGAATCTCTTTCTCTTTGCCCTTGCCGATCTGGTCGATGTCTTCAATCGCCTTGTTGGTCATCTTCTGGATCTCGTCATGGGCCCGCTTATCGTCGTCCTCGGTGATCTTCTTATCCTTGAGCAGCCTCTTGACGTTCTCGTTGGCGTCGCGGCGGATGTTGCGCGTGGCCACGCGGTGGTTCTCCAGCACGTGGCTGAGATGCTTGACCAGCTCTTTGCGTCGCTCCTCGGTCAGCAGCGGGATCGGCACGCGCACGATTTTGCCGTCGTTGGCCGGGTTCAGCCCCAGGTCGGCGCTGCGGATCGCCTTCTCGATAGCCCCGATCTGGGAAACGTCCCAGGGCTGCGCGGTAATCAGGGTCGGCTCGGGCACGGCCAGGGTGGCCAGTTGGTTGAGCGGCGTGGGCGTGCCGTAGTAATCCACGCGCACGTGGTCCAGCAGGCTCAACGAGGCGCGCCCGGTGCGGATGGTGCCCAGCTCGTGCTGCAAATCCGCCTTGGTCCTGTCCATGCGCGCCTTGGCGTGCTGTTCGATTTCCTTGATGGTGGCGAATTCCTTGTGTTCCAGCTTCATGGTTGACTCTCCGACGTGCTCAGTCTGAAACCACGGTGCCGATGGGCTCTCCCATAGCCATGCGCATGATGTTGCCCGGCACGTTCAGGTTGAACACCAGAATCGGAAGCCGGTTCTCTCTGCACATGGAAATGGCCGTCGCGTCCATGACGGCCAGGTTGCGCGCCAGCACCTCCTGGTAGCTGATGCGCTCATACCTCACGGCGTCGGGGTGCCGGGCGGGATCTTTGTCGTAGACACCGTCGACCTTGGTGGCTTTGGCGATCACATCGGCCTTAATCTCGACCGCCCGCAGGCTGGCCGCCGTGTCGGTGGAAAAGTAGGGGCTGCCGGTGCCGGCGGCGAAGATCACCAGCCGGCCCTTCTCCAGGTGGCGGATGGCCCGTCGCCGGATGTAGGGCTCGGCGATCTGATGCATCTCGATGGCGCTCATCACGCGGGTGAAGGCGCCGTGCTTCTCCAGCGCCGCCTGCAAGGCCAGGGCGTTGATCACCGTGGCCAGCATGCCCATCTGGTCGGTGGCCACGCGATCCAGGTTACCCGGACCCGGCTGGAGGCCCCGGAAAAAATTGCCGCCCCCCACCACCATGCCCACTTCCACGCCGGCCCGGGCCACATCGTGGATCTCGCCTGCCATCTCCCCCACTCGCCCGGCGTCGATGCCGAAACCCGCTTCCCCGGCCATCGCCTCGCCGCTCAGCTTCAGCAGTATGCGCTTATACATAGTGGGATCGTGGTTCTACGATCCTTCTCCTACTTTAAACCGGACAAACCGGCCCACCGTAATATTCTCGCCCAGCTTGGCGATCCTGGAGGCGACTAGCTGGCCCACAGTCATGGTGTTGTCCTTCACGAACGGCTGCTCGAGCAAGCACACCTCTTCGTAGAACTTAGCCAGGCGCCCTTCCACGATCTGGTCCACGATCTTCTCGGGCTTGCCTTCCCCGAGGGCGCGGGCGCGCTGGATCTCCTTTTCCTGGGCCAGAGCCTCCGCGCTGACGTCCTCCTTGCGGATGAACCGCGGATCGGTGGCCGCGATGTGCATGGAAATGTCGTGCACGAGCTGCTGGAAGTCATCGGTGCGGGCGACGAAATCGCTCTCGCAGTTGACCTCCACCATCACCCCCAGCCGGCCGCCGGCGTGGATGTAGGCGCCGATCAGGCCCTCCTGGGTGGCCCGCCCGGTCTTCTTCTGGGCGAAGGAAAGGCCGCGCTTGCGCAGGACCAGCTCCGCCTGCGCCATGTCGCCGTCCGCCTCCACCAGCGCGCTCTTGCACTCCATGAATCCAGCCCCGGTTTTCTCCCGGAGCTGCTTGACCATCTGTGCGGTAACCTCCGCCATGAGACACCTATTGAGAGAATTGACGATTGTGTGATTGACGATTGACGATTGACTGCCAGCGATCGACGAGCTCCCGAGGGGTTCAAATCGTCAATCGTCAATGAACCAATCGTCAATGTCCGTTGGCTATTCCGCGTTTACCGCCGGGGCCTCGACCACTTCGCCGGAGCCGGAAGCCTCCGAGGAGGGGCCCTTGCGCAGGCGGAAGTCGGCCGCCTCGGCCGATTCCTCCCCCTCGCGGTCGGCGATTGCGGCAAAGGGCACGTCGGCCATGCTGAGCAGGTCCGTGCTCCCTTCCTCGGCCTCCTCGGTGATGATCTTCTCGGCCACGAACTCGTGTTCGGAAGCCAGCGCCTTGCCCTCGATCACCGATTCGGAAATCTTGTTGGCGAACAGCCGGATGGCCCGCAGCGCGTCATCGTTGCCGGGGATCACGTAGTTCACCTCGTCCGGGTCGCAATTGGTATCCACGATCCCCACCACCGGAATGCGCAGCTTCCGCGCCTCTTTGACGGCGATCGCTTCCTTGCGCGAGTCGATGACAAACAGCACGTCCGGCAGGCCCGGCATCTCCTTGATGCCGGCCAGGTTCGCCTCCAGGCGCTTGCGCTCGCGCTCCAGGTGGATCACTTCCTTTTTCGGCCGCGCCTGGTAGCTGCCGTCGGCGGCCATGCGGTCCAGGTCCTTCAGCCGCTTGATGGAACGCTGCACGGTGGCCCAGTTGGTGAGCAGGCCGCCCAGCCAGCGCTGGTTGACGTAGAACATGCCGCAGCGCTGCGCTTCCTCGGCGACTGCTTCCTGGGCCTGGCGCTTGGTGCCCACAAACAGAATCGTTTTGCCCTGCGCCGCCGCCTCACCCACGAACTTGGCCGAGTCCTTGAACAGCTTCAAGGTCTTTTGCAGGTCAATGATGTAAATGCCATTACGTTCGCCGAAGATGTATTCCTTCATCTTCGGATTCCAGCGCTTGGTCTGGTGCCCGAAGTGAACGCCTGCTTCGAGCAATTCTTTCATCGTAATCGACGGCAAAAATCCTCCTCTCAGGGCCTGCGGGCTCGTCCGAGCGAAATTTGAGCCCGCCTGCCTTACTGCATCTGCCTACTGCTTTTCTAGCGCTTGGAGAACTGGAACCGCTTCCGAGCGCCCTTCTGCCCGTATTTCTTGCGCTCGTGCCGCCGCGCATCCCGGGTCAGATATCCCAGTTGTTTCAACTTCGGGCGCAGCTCGGCGTTGAACTCCACCAGAGCCCGGGCAATGCCCAGCCGGGTCGCTCCAGCCTGGCCGATCGGCCCGCCTCCGTGCGCCAAAACCAGCACGTCGAACTTGTCCGCCGTCTCGGTGGCCAGCAACGGCTGGCGCACCGCGGTACGCGCGGTCTCGGTCTGAAAATACTGTTCAAACGTGCGGCCGTTCACACGAATGTCGCCCTTGCCCGGGCGCAAAAACACCCGCGCCACCGAAGTCTTGCGCCGCCCCGTCGCCAAGTACTGAACTTGCATACTGGTTCGCCCCTCGTTCCCTATGCCGGTCTGGGTTTCTGTGCCGCGTGGGGGTGCTGGGCGCCGCGATAGACGCGGAGCCGCGCTGCCAGGCGCTTGCCCAGCTTGTTCTTGGGGAGCATCCCCAGGATGGCTTCCTCGACCAGCCGCTCCGGCCGCGTGGCCCGCACCTTGGCCGCGTTCGCTTCCTTCAGCCCGCCAGGGTACCCCGAGTACCGGCGGTACAACTTCTGCTGCTCTTTCTTGCCGGTCAGGCGCACCTTGGCGGCGTTGATCACCACCACATGGTCACCGGTGGCCAGAAAGGGGGTGTAATCCGGCTTATGCTTGCCCATCAACAGCACGGCCGCTCGGCCGGCCAGCCGCCCCAGCACCTGGGAGTCGGCATCCAGCACATACCAGTCGCTCTTCATCTCGGCCGGGCCGGGAATATGCGTCGCCATCTCTAAGAAACTCCAATCGACACTATGCCAAAAACATTCAGCATAGCGGACCTGCGCCCGGAAGTCAAACGCTACGCCGCTCACCGTAGCGATTTCGTAAACTGGCTCGCGGGAGGAAGATATGCAGTTGATTCCGCGTTGCGCAAAGAATGGCGATGAACATCTTGCTGGACTCAGTAATCCTCATCGACCATCTTAACGGCATCTCTGGGGCGACCAACTACTTGAAGGCGGTGCGCGGACGAAGCGCAGTTTCCGTCATCACGCGCGCTGAAGTTCTGGCCGGCTTCGGGGAGACAGAAGTGCCCGGCGCCGTACAACTGCTGGATTGCTTTCTGACCTTGGCCATCGATCGAGACGTAGCCGACCTCGCCGCTACACTGCGCCGGGCCCGCCGCTGGAAACTGCCGGATGCCTTTCAAGCCGCTCTCGCCAAGCGGTACGGGCTGACATTAGCCACCAGGAACCGGCGCGATTTCCCGCCCGATCGGTTTGATTTTGTGCAGGTACCGTATTCCGTCTGAGACGGCCTCCTACCACAGAAACTTCAGCGACAACTGGATATCCCTCGGATCTCTTGTAGTGCCGCTGATCCTGCCGAACTGAGCCGTTCCGATCGCCGACCCCGGGAACCCGAATTCCGGGTGATTCAACAAGTTGAAAAACTCCGAACGGAACTGCAGTTTGCGCTTTTCGTCGACCGAAAAGGTCTTGAACAGCGAGAAGTCCCAGTTGTTGATTCCCGGTCCGATGACGGTGTTCCGCCCCGCCGTTCCCCAGCGGAAACGCGCGGCGGGCACGAAGGCATCAGTATTGAAGTTCCGGTCGATCGACCGGTTGGTCACCGCGTTCGGATTGGCCACCTGGTCCGGGCGCGCCGACCCGTCGCCCACATTTGGGGCATCGCCCGGCTGGGTCACCGTGAACGGCGAACCTGTCCGCAGGGTCAAGATGCCGTTGACCTGCCAGCCGCCCAGGAATAGGTCCAGCGGGCGCGAGATGTCCTTCCCGAACGCCTTGCCGCGCCCGAAGGGGAGATCGTACAGCCAGCTCAGCGTGTACCGCTGACTCACGTGCTGCGTGCAGAGGCCGCGCTGCTGGTGGAAGTCGCGGCCGTTCTGTATGGAGGTCCCTTCTCCGACGAACGTGGAGTCGCTGGTGCTGATGCACTTCGCGAAGGTGTAGCCGGCGATGAGCTGCATGCCGTTGGAATATCGCTTTTCCGCCTGGATCTGCAGTCCATGGTAGTGGGCGTCGCCGCCGGCCCCCAAGCCGTTAATGGTCCCCAAGTTGGGATACGGGCGGCGGGGCTGCACTGGCCCCGGCCCTGGATCCGGCTGATTCGGAAGCGTCGCCCACGGGAGGCGAAGACCGCGATTGCCGACATAAGCCACCTGCAACACGGTGCCGAACCCGAGCGACTGCTGGACGTTGAAATTCCACTGGTGCACCTGGCCCTCTCGCCAGTTCGTGTCTACCGAGAAGATAAGCAGGGGCGAGGGAGGCGCCAGCGCCGTGGGTCTGGAGAGATCATAACGCGCGAAGTAAAACTGGCTCGCCGGGTCGGTGTCCAGATTGAACGTGGTCTGGCGAATGAAAGGGTCATTGATCGCCAGATCGACCCAGGTGTTGGCCAGCTCGCGCTGGTAGAAGATCCCGTAGGCGCCGCGGATCACGGTCTTGCCGCCCAGGAACTTCGGATTGTAGGCGAAGCCAAACCGTGGCGCGAAGTTGTTGAAGTCGTCGTAAGAGAGCGAGCTGGGATAGCCCTCCGGATCGCGGCCCGTGATCAGGCGCGCGCCGCGCTGCTTATCGAATACCACGGTAGAGATGCTGTTGTCCTTGGAAACCGGCCGTCCCGCCCATTCCCATCGCAGGCCGAAGTTCAAGGTCAGCTCGGGGGTGACGCGCCAGTCGTCCTGGATCCATGGCTCCACCATCGTATAGCGGAAGTGGGGCGAGAAAACGTCGATGCTGGTCAGCGTGTTCCGCGGATAGCCCAGAAGATAATCCCCGAACGGTTGCCCCGTCAGAAAACCGTTGAAGCTATAGCTTCCGCGCGGATAGATCGCCTCGGGGAAGTTGTCCCGGTGCCGCCGGGCGGTCCCGCCGAATTTGATGCTGTGCGCGCCGGCGGTGTGATAAAAGCTGTCCTGCCACTGGTACGCCTCGTTCCGCCAGGCGCGCGGGCCGGACACGGATTGCCCGCCGTGCTCCCCAAATGCGGCGAAACCGGTAACGCCCATCTGCGGGATGCCCCAACAAGAGGGGATCTCACAAAGGCCGGTCATCCCCAGCTCCCGCACCACATTCGTTTTCCCGGCACGGCCCTGAAATTCGTTCTGAATGAACCGGGTGAAGCCTACGCGGAACTCATTCAGCGTGCGGGGGCCCATCAGATGCGACCAGGCCACCATCGCGTTCTGGCCGCGAAACTTCTGCGAGGCGTCATCGGTCGGAAACAGCCTGGGGTAGCCGAAATCCGTGTCTTCAAAAAGGTAATGGCCGAAGACCGAATCTTTATCCGAGATGCGGTGATCGATGCGCCAGTTGTACTGCTCGACATTGATTTTCTGCGGGTCGGTGGAGATCCAGTTGAAGACGCCGCTGCGGTTAGGCAGCGGCACATATTTGTCAAGAATGGTTGTGGTGATCCGGTTGAACCGGTTGGCAGGGATCCTGTTGCCAGGGAACGGCTGGCCCGTAAGAGGATCGGTTACCACGCCTACCCCTGTAAAATCGCCGCTTCTGAGCGCGGCCGTCGGAATGGTCGTCAACTGGGTGATCCCTTTGCGGACCCGGGTGCCCTCGTATGCGCCGAAAATGAAGGTTCTGTTCCGGCCGTTGTATTTCGGAAGGATCACCGGCCCGCCGCCGCCTATGCCGAACTGGTTGCGGCGAAAGGGGGGCCGCGCCGTGCCCGTGCGGTTATTGAAGAAATTATTGGCATCCAGCTTGTTGTTCCGCAGGAATTCCCAGGCCGATCCGTGGAACGCATTGGTCCCCGATTTCATGACGGCGTTGATCTGCCCGCCCGCTTCAGTGCCAAACTCCGCGGTGTAGTTCGTGCTCTGCACCCGGAACTCTTGTAGTGCGTCAATGATCGGCTCGATGGAATTGGTCCCGTGTTGCACCTCTTTGGCCATGAAGCCGTTGATGAGGTACTGATTGGTGCTTTGCCGCTGGCCGTTCACGCTAAAAGCGATGCCGCCGGCGCGCTCATTGTAATGTCCCGCAACCGTGCCTCCGCTCCGCTCGGTCGATCCGGCCATCAGGACCATAAGCTGGGTGAAATTGCGGCCGTTGAGCGGAAGGTCGGAGATCGCCTTGCTCTCCACAACGCCTCCGATCTGGGAGTCGGAGGTCTGCAGGGGGGGCGGCGCCGCCGTGACCTCCACCGTTTCCGCAACCGCCCCAATCTCCAGGGTCATGTCCAGCCGCGCCCTCTGGGCGACCTCGACCTTGACGTTTGGCACCACCACCTTCTTGAAGCCCTGCGCCTCAGCCGTAACCGTGTAGGTTCCGACGGCGACGTTTGCGAAAGAGTACAGGCCCTCGCCGCCCGTCGTTGTGGTGCGGGTGATCTGGGTTCCAGCCTGTTCGATCGTAACGTTGACGCCGGGTACGGCGGCTGATTGCGGATCGACGATCCTTCCGTCGATCGATCCCGCCTGCTGCGCGCCTAGTTTAGGCGCGATACAGACGGCGAGACACAGAATGATGACACTTATGTGCTGTTTTCTCATCGAGCCCCCGTTCCTCTTTAGAAAGATATCACCGGAGAAAAGCCTATGTCAATCCGGTCGGTTCCCGCCGTTCCCGCCGGCCGCTCACCGCGTGGAGAGCGGCACTCGGCCCCTCGGGGGCACCATTTGCTGCCTGCGCTTTGCTTTTCCTTTCAGCCGTGCTATACCTGTATGTTAGTAGCTCTGGGCTGCTCAGCACCCCAACATTGGAGAAGTGAACCATGGCCTATGTGATCGCCGAACCGTGCATTGGCACGAAGGATACCGCCTGTGTAGACGCCTGTCCGGTCGACTGCATCCACCCGAAGAAGGATGAGCCGAACTACGCCGAGGCCAAGATGCTCTACATCGATCCGGTCGAGTGCATCGACTGCGGCGCCTGCGTGCCGGTCTGCCCTGTTTCCGCCATCTTCGCGCTGGATGACCTCCCCGAGAAGTGGCAGAATTTCACCGCCGAGAACGCAGCCTACTTTGGCCGCTAGTTACTGCGGAACGAGGATCGTGGAACGTGGGGAGCCCGCGATCTACGTTCCACGATCCGTCACACCGGCGCCTGGGCGTAATCCGGCTGCGGGGTGGCCGGAACCCGGACTCCGGCGGACTGCTTCCGCAGGATCTGTCCGATCAGCCGCACCGCCCGAAGGGAGTGTTCCTCGCTCTGATCGGTAAACCCCCAGCGCATCGCGTCGTTGACGGAGGCGCCGACGCTGAACAGGTCTTTCGGCGCGAATACCACGCCTCGCCGGCGCGCCTCCAACAGCACGTCGCCGGCGCGCCACGGCGCCGGCAGCGTGACCCAATAGCACACCCCGCCCTCAATCTCGTACCACCAGGCCGGCGGTGGCACGTACTCCCGCATCGCCCGCCGCATGGCGTCGCGGCGCGACCGCAGCCTGGTCAGTCTCCGCTTCAGGTATTTCTCCAGGTAGCCGCGGCGCATGAATTCCAGGATGATCCCCTGCACCAGGTAGTTGGTCTGTAGATCGGCCGCCTGCTTAAGGGCCACTACTCTCCGGCGCACCGGCTCGAGACGGCTCAGAATCCAGCCCACGCGCA
The DNA here is from genome assembly GCA_016201195.1 of Acidobacteriota bacterium. Taxonomy (GTDB): domain Bacteria; phylum Acidobacteriota; class Terriglobia; order Bryobacterales; family JACQDG01; genus JACQDI01. The sequence goes on from JACQDI010000005.1 coordinate 9,009, forward strand.
GGCCATGGAACAAGACCTTGGACAAGCTGCCCACCGCGATCACCCACCCCTGGCGGTCCAGGGCGGCCAGCGGCAGCACCGCCGGCCCCTCCAGGCGCAGGTCGTTGGCATACTGGTCCTCCAGTATCGGGAACTTGTGCCGCGCCGCCAGGTCCAGCAGCCGCCGGCGCCGTTCGGCGCTCATGGTCGTACCGGTGGGGTTGTGGAAGGTGGGGATGGTATACAGCAGCTTCGGCTTGCGCCAGGCGAGGACCTTTTCCAGCGTGTCGATGTTCATGCCGTGGGCGTCGAGGGGGATGCCTACCAGCTCAACCCCCAGGCTGCGGAAGACGCTGATCGCGCCCGGGTAGGTGACCTCTTCGGTGATCACCGTATCGCCCGGGTTGAGCAGGGTGCGAGCCACCAGGTCGATGCCCTGCTGGATGCCGCCGGTGATGAGGATGTGGCCGGGATCGACCTCCAGGCCGTGGCGCAGCAGGTACTTGGGAAGCTGCTCCAGAAACGGCGGGAAGCCTTGTGTGGGGCCCAGGTCGAGTAACCCGGCGCCGTAATTCTGCAACGCATAGTAGGCGCAGTTGCGGAACTCGCGCATAGGGAAGCTGCCTATATCGGGCAGACAGGAGCTCAGGGCCGTCACTCCGTCGCGGCGAAGGGGCAGGTGCAAGAACAGCGCACTGAGGCTGGCTCGCTCGAGCACCCGCGCGCTCGCTCCCCACAGGCCTTCGAACTCCGCCGGCTCAACCGGCAGGACCGGTTGAGGCGCCCGGGCCGGGCGCGAGATGAACTGGGCTACGAACGTCCCCTGGCCCACCCCGGAATGGACCTTTCCCTCCACCTCCAGCTCCTCGTAGGCCTTCACCACCGTGTGGCGGTTCACCGCCAGAGAGCGGGCCAAGTCCCGGGTCGCCGGCAGCCGGTCCTTCGGCCCCAGCGTGCCGTCTTGGATCCATTGGCTGATGCGGTTCTTGATCTGGCGATACAGCGGCTCGCCGGTTTGCCGGTTGAGTTGGAATACCATGGCGCGACCCCTCTCCTGCCA
>JACQDI010000936.1 GCA_016201195.1 Acidobacteriota bacterium
TATCGCCTATTCGAGCAACCCCGGCGCCGAAATCGTCCGCGTCGCCCGCGAGGTGCAAGCCGACCTGCTGGTGATGGGAGCGCACGGCCACCGCAAGGTGAAGGACTTCCTGTTAGGCGACACCATCGAGCCGGTGCGCCATGCGCTCGACACGCCGATTCTCATCGTGCGGCAGCCGGGGAAATAGGGCGCGATTGAAGGTTAATTCATTGACGATTGACGATTGAGCGGCCGCTTGCCGGCGTGTAGCGGGTGGGCTACAATCGCATTGGTGGCCGAAACGCTGTGGAGCCTTCGGATCTATGCCACCGTGGATGGACGAAGGCCGTTTTCGGAGTGGCTGGACTCCTTGAAGGACGAGCGCGGGCGCGATCGGATCGAGGCCCGGTTAAGCCGTATCGAGTTCGGCAATTTTGGCGACTGCCGGGCCATCGGCGAAGGTCTGAGTGAGTTGCGTGTTGATTTCGGCCCCGGTTATCGCGTTTATTTTAGACGGGTAGGCCACCAGGTCATACTCTTGCTCTGCGGCGGACCCAAGGGAACGCAGAACAAAGATATCGCACTGGCGAAAGCCTACTGGAAGGACTACCGGAGTCGGACCAATGCCTACAAGCGTCTCATACGATGACTACCTGGTCGAATCGCTCAAGGATCCGAAGCGCGCCGAAGGTTACCTGAACGCGGCCCTGGAAGATGACGACCCGAGAGTTTTCCTGCTCGCCCTTAGTCGTGTTGCCGCGGCCCTCGGCGGCATGAGCAAGTCAAGGGCGCGCTCGAAGCTGAATCGCGAAAGCCTCTACCGAATGCTCTCGAAGAAGGGAACGCCCAGCCTCCAGAGCCTGGGCGCCCTGCTTGATAGCTTGGGGTTCCGACTGGCTGTGGAGCGGAAGCGCGCGGCGTAGCCTGACTTGGTGATACAATCGCCGCGCCGGTCCGCCATCCATGACGGCTCGGCCGGTTCAGATCTCGCCCGCCCATCCTGTGATCCGGGAGTATCATCGTTCGCTGACCGCGATGCGGTCGCAGGGCGTGGAGCACGAGTCGGCCCTGCGGCACTCGTTCCAGAACCTACTCGCCGATTCGGCCCGGCTCCACGAGTGGAACTTCATGGCGTCGCCGCCCGCCTGCGGACTAAAGCCCGCCCCACAACATGCTAAGATGACATTTACGTGACCGAGACAACGCTGTTCTTCCTGTTCAGCTTCCTGGCGTTCCTGTTCACCATCAGCGTGCACGAATCGGCGCACGCCCTGGTGGCGGACCGGTGCGGCGACCCCACGGCGCGTCTGGCCGGGCGCATCTCGCTCAACCCGCTGCGCCACATGGAGCTGTTCGGGACAGTGATCCTGCCCCTGATGACTGCGATCAGCGGCTCGGTTCTGTTCGGGTGGGCCAAGCCGACGCCGGTCGACGTGGGGAAGCTGCGGCGGCCCCGGCGGGACGACATCCTGGTTTCGGCCGCCGGGCCGGCCAGCAACCTGGTCACGGCCCTGGCCGCGGTCATGGTACTGCTGATGATCCGCCTGAGCTCCTCCGAGGGCGCCCGGGTGGTAGAGCGCCTGGCGTCAACCGGGTCCGCCGGCGTCGAGGGGTCGGTGCTGAATCCGGTGGCCTGGCTGCTGCACCGGCTGCTGGTGGTCAGCCTGGTGCTGGGCATTTTCAACCTGTTTCCGGTGCCCCCGCTGGACGGCAGCCATATCGTGCACCAACTGCTGCCGCTCCAGGCGCGGGCCTGGTACCGCTCGACCAGCCGGTATGGGTTCCTGATCCTGCTGCTGGCGCTGTGGTATACGCCGGTGAGCCGGTGGACCTTCGACCCGGCCATGCGGCTGTTTAACTCTTTGCTGAGAATGTGACGCCCGTGGACGCCTCCCCACTCAATGTGCACCTGGAGCAATACGACGGTCCCCTGGACCTGCTGCTCGACCTGATCCGCCGCCAGCAGGTCGACATATACGATATCCCCATCGCCCAGATCACCTCACAGTATCTTCAGTATGTGCACCAGGCGGAGACACTAAACATTGACCTGGGAGGCGAGTTCGTGCTGATGGCGGCGACGCTGATCCAGATTAAGTCGAAGATGCTGCTGCCGGCCGATCCCGTGCTGCCCGGCGAGCCGCCAGAAGACCCGCGGGCCGAGCTGGTCAGCCGCCTGCTCGAGCACGAAAAGTTCCAGCACGCCGCCAAGATGCTCCACCAGAAGCAGATGATCGAGGAGAACGTCTGGTCCAACCCGCAGATCTCCGCCTTCCTGGACGAAGACGAGGAGCCGGGCCTGGCGGTGTCGATGATCGACCTGGTGCGGACCTTCGAGCTGATCCTGGAGCGCGCCAAGAACCGGCCGCAGTTCGAGGTGGCCGGGGAGGACGTGTCGGTGGCCCAGCAGATCCGGTACCTGAAGAACCTGCTGCTTTCGACCGACGAGCCGGTGGTGCTGCAGCAGATTTTCGAGAAGCAGCCCGGGCGCCGGCCCCTGGTGGCGCTGTTCCTGGCCGTGCTGGAGCTGGTGCGGATGCACGCCATCGTCCTGCGGCAGAAGGAAACGTTCGGCGAGATCGTGGTTCGAAAGCACAAGATGTTCGACGTGGTGTTCCAGAGCGAGGAGCCGATGATGGCGGTGGACGAAGGCTATGTCTGAGCGGCGGGCCTTGTTAGAGGCGATTCTGTATGTGACCGAGGAGCCGCTCACGCTGGAGCAGCTCGCCAGGGGAGTGGAGTGGCCCAAGGAAGAAGTGGAGGCCCTGGTCGCCGAGCTGGTGGCCGAGCACCAGAAGCCCGAGCGGGGCGTGGAGGTGCGCGCCGTCGCCGGCGGCTACAAGATCTCCACCAAGCCGGAGCACCATGAAGCGGTGCGGAAATTCGTGAAGACCCTCAAGCCTCCGCTGAAGCTGTCTATGGCCGCTCTGGAGACCCTTTCCGTGATCGCCTACAAGCAGCCGGTAACCGTCCCCGAGATCCAGGAGATCCGTGGCGTCAACGCCGCGGGAGTGATCAAAACCCTCCTCGACCGCAAGCTCATCACCACCGCCGGCCGCAAGCCGGTGATCGGGCGCCCCATTCTTTACAAAACCACCCGCGAGTTCCTGGTGCAGTTCGGACTGAATGACGTGAGCGAGCTGCCCAGCCTGAAGGAGTTCGAGGAGCTGAGCCGGGCGGCGCTGGGGGAAGAAGCAACGGAGGCAGGAGCGTAGATCGTGGAACGTGGAACGTGGGCTCGTCGCTCGGGGCCCACGATCTACAATCCACGATCCACGATCCAGGCAAATGCAGGAGCGAATCCAGAAGATCATTGCGCGGGCGGGGATCACGTCGCGGCGGAAGGCGGAGGAGTTGATTGTCGCCGGGCGGGTGACTGTCAACGGCAATGTCGTTGTGGAGCTCGGCGCCAAGGCCGACGCTGCGCGCGACCATATCAAGGTGGACGGCAAGCTGCTGCACGGGCGCGGAGAGCAGATTTACCTCATGCTGAACAAGCCCAAGAGCTGTGTGACCACTCTTTCCGACCCGGAGGGGCGCCCCACGGTGATGCGATTTCTCAAGGGCGTGAAGCAGCGCGTCTATCCGATCGGCCGGCTCGATTACCACAGCGAGGGGCTGCTCCTGTTTACCAATGACGGCGATTTTGCCAATGCCATCCTGACCGGCGGAGAGAAGATTCCCAAGACCTACCTGGTGAAGATCAACGGCAACCCGGA
>JACQDI010000937.1 GCA_016201195.1 Acidobacteriota bacterium
AGGCCCACAAGAAGTTCTGGGTCGAGGTGATGGGCGCGACGCCGGTCAAGACGGGGCCGATGGACGTCATGAAATTCCCCGACGTGCTGGTGATGTTCCGCAAGGGCGAGCCTTCGGGCGGCACCAAGGGATCAGTGGTGCATCACCTCGGCTTCAAGGTCCGCGACATGAAGTCGGCGGTCGAGCGGATGAAGGCCGCCGGCGCCAACTTCGTCACCACGACCGAGGTGTCCGGCGGGCGCGCCACCGGCGACTACTGGCTCAACCCGCCCCAGAAAGCGCTGCAGGCCTTCGTGATGGCCCCGGATGACGTGAAGATCGAGCTGACCGAAGATCCCTCCATGACCATCCCCATCGCCCATCACCACATCCACTTTTCCACGGGCGCGGTCGACGAAACCAAGGCGTGGTACGTGAAAACCTTCGGAGCGAAACCCGGTAAGCGCGGCCAGTTCGAAACGGCCGATGTTCCCGGTGTGAACCTGTCGTTCTCCGGTTCCGGCGCCGCGAAGACCGTAAGCACCAAAGGCCGTTCCCTGGACCACATCGGCTTCGAGGTAAAGGATCTGGAGGCTTTCTGCCAGAAGCTAGAAGCCTCCGGCATCAAGCTGGACGTGCCCTACCGCAAGGTTCCGGCGCTGGGAATCTCGATCGCCTTCTTCACCGACCCCTGGGGAGCTTACATCGAGCTCACCGAAGGTCTGAACAAGCTGTAAGCGCCTGCTGCCTACTACTTCCGCTGCATTACCGGAACTCCCTCCCGGTTCGGCGTCCGCGCCAGCGGCACGCCCGAAAACTTGGCGATGGTCAGCTCGGCGCGGTAGAGCACCTTGCAGCCCTTCTCCAGGTGCCCGCCAAAAGCGCCCCGCGGGTTCGAGAGCGTCATGTGCAGGTGCGGCTCGCCGGCGGCGATGATCCCGTTGATGTTCAGGATCTCCATCGCTTCTTTCACCGTGGTGTACTTCTGCTCGGGCTTGGCGGCGAACGAGATGACGCCGTGGAAGGTGCATTCCTGGAGCGAGCCGGCAGCCGTCAGCACTGCGCCGTCCTGGATGTTGTTCTTCTGGATGGCGTCCATGATCGACTCGAGCAGCAGGTCGTCCCGGTCCAGCCGGACCCGGTAAATCTCCTGGATCTGCGCCCCGCCAAAGAGGTCGGCCGCAGCAATCGAGGGAACCAGCGAGAGGGCCAGCAAAACGTATCGCAGCATGGGGTCAGGATAGCACCGGCGCTACCGTGAGCCTCATCTGCGCAGCTTCGCGTGCACCACCCGCACCGCTTCCCCCAGCTCCACGGCCTCAACCGCTCTTCTCAACTCCGCTACGATCGGCCCATAGCTCTCCATCCGATTATCAGGAACGTGTGCTACAACAACGCCAAGCCGAAACCGGCGAAGGTTCTGCTGATGCTCGAGGTTCCGGTCGATCGTGAGGAAGACGTCAAACTCCCTTTCGGCCCGCAGGAGAAGTTCCCCGTTCTTCAGCCCTTTCCACCCCTGGTCCGCCACGGTCCTGACCTCGTGGCCCGAAAACGCTTCCTTCAGACGAGGATTCACGCACTCGTCTAAGAGAACACGCATTCCAGCAGCCGCTCTCCCGCCAGCTCCAGAAACAACTCCGCCTGCTCCCGGGCCACCGTGGGGCAGCCTTCCAGAAACTCGTCAATGGTTCCCCCATGCCGCAACTGATCCAGCAGCAGTTGCACCGGCACCCGCGTCCCCCAAAAACAGGGAGCCCCGCTCATCCGGTCCGGGTCTACCCATATCAGCCTCTCTAGCTTGGCCCGCTGCTCTGCCGTCATACCTCTAGTCTACCTCGCCTTGCTTGGCAGCGGCTGCGACCAGCCGGCCCCAAGCCGCCCGCGCCCTGGCCCGCTGCTGATTTAGGTCTACGCTTTCACCCCTGATGCGGTAGTGCGAGATGACGCGGCCGACCATTGCCCTAGATTAACTCAGGGCAGCGGGATGCGGTAGAGGTTGCGGTGAACGGTCTCGCGGGACACGGCGTAGATCGAGGGCGTGGGGCCGAGCGCCACGTCGCCGCCGGACTCAATAATCTGCACGCCAGGGCGGGCAGCCATCTCGGCTTCGCCCTGGAACCCGGTGGGCGGCAGGTCGGGCAGCATGCGGCCGGGCTGTAGTGGAAAGATGAACGTTCGGCCGACGGCGTAAGCCGTCATCACGCCCGAAGAAGCAGAGATGTAAAAGCGCCTGCCGTCGCGCGTCCACTTGGCTCGCCAGTCGGGGCGGTAGATCCGAACGGGGGGGCCGCCCTGGACCGGGTAGGCAAACGTCGGAAAGCCCTCTTGCTGGCCTGGAACGCCGGTCTCGGCGAGCACCCACTGGCCATCGGGCGAGACGCCGCGAAACTGGATGATCGGCTGCGGCACAGCTTTTTGCCGCCCACTGCCATCCTCGCGAATCCGGTAGACGAAGTTCCTTCCGCCTTCCGCAGCTCGAAAGAACAACTCGCCCCCGGCGCCGAAGAACGGCTGGTCCCCTTCGGCCGACGGCACGAGCCGGGGCGGGGAGCGGCGGTCCACCGGCGCCAGCCATAGTTGGGATCTGCCGCCGCTGTCGGGCGCGGAGAATAAGACTTGCCGGCTGTCGGGGGAAACGTCGTAGCCCGTGACCGCGATGCCTGGCAGCAGCGGCTCGTTGCGTCCGGAGCCGGGCTCGGCGATCCAGAGCTCGCTGGCCCCGAGGTAAGCCGAGTCCCCGCCGCTCTTGCGCAGCCGGTAGAAGAGCCTCGCGCCATCGGGCGAAAACTCTGGATAGTAGGCATATCCTTCCAGGGACACCTGCCGCTCCCCGTTTGCGTCGTGGATGGAGACGGCTCTCTGTCTCAGGCCTGCTGAGGTGAGGAGCGAGCGGCCGTCGGAGGCCACGGCCAGGCCTTCTTCTTCGGTGATGCCCGAGGTGATCTGCTCGGGCGTTCCGTCGGGAAACCGCTGGCGCCAGAGGTGAAAGGCGCCGCCGGCGCTGGAGCTGAAGTACATCCACTTGCCGTCGGGGGACCAGGCCGCATAGGTGCATCCGCTGCCGGGCGGGCCCACCGGCCGGCCGGGGGAGGCGCCGTCGAAGGGGACCACCCGGCAAGGGATCCAGGCGCCGTAAAGCATCTCGACCACGAGGACGGACTTGCCGTCGGGCGAGAGGTGCGAGCGGTGGGCCATGCCGCGCTCGTGTGAAGGTACATAGACGTCGCGCTCGCCGGCGCGGCTCTCCAGCGCCGTCACAATCGCCATATGGATGCCCGTCTTGATCTCGGAGAACAGCAGGCGCTGCGGGCCGATCCAAACCAGTCCGGAGGCGTTCGGCAGCCATCGCCTCGGCTCGCCTCCCAGCACCGGTACTACCCAGGTGTCCCATTCGCCTGCTCTGTCGGTCGTCGTGTAGGCGATGCGCGAGCCGTCCGGGGAAAACACCGGGCTCATCTTGAGCCGATCGTCGCTGGTGAGCTGCTTGGGCTCGCCGTCGGGGAGCAGCTTGATGTAGATCTGGCCGCTGGCGGTGAAAGTGTCGGCGCCGCGGATGAAGGCGAGCATGTGCCCGTCGGGGGAGAGCGCCGGCTGGGTGGCCGAGTCGGCGAAATTGGTGAGCTGGACCCACTCGGCGCGGGAAGGGGCCGCGGGTTTGCGGGATGCCAGCCACCAGGCGAGGGCGGCGAGAAAGGCGGCGATGGCGAGGGCGACGACCAGGGCGAACAGGCGGCGGGGCGCGGCCGGGACCTTCACCGATTCGCTCGAGCGCTGCAACCGCTTGAGGTCGGCGCGAAGGTCGGCGGCCGTTTGGTAGCGGAGGGTGCGGTCCTTTTCGAGCGACTTGGCGATGATGCGGGCTAGCTCAGGGTCGAGGTTCGGGGGGAGAGCTGGTGTTCGGTTCAGGATGGCCTCGAAGGTTACGGCAGTGCTCGCGCCTGGGAAGGCCGTGTGTCCCGTCGCCATTTCGTAGAGCACCGCGCCGAAGGAGAACAGGTCGGTGCGGGCATCGAGTTCTTCGGCGCGGGCTTGCTCGGGGCTCATGTAGGCTACCGTGCCGACAACCGTGCCGGGGGTCGAAAGGGCCTCATGGGCGGTGAGGGTAGGCGCGTCGGGGCCGGCTTTGGCTGGGGCGAGCTTGGCCAAGCCGAAATCGAGGATCTTGGCGTGGCCGCGCTTGGTTACGAAAATGTTGGCCGGCTTGATGTCGCGGTGGACGATGCCTTCGGCGTGAGCGGCGTCGAGGGCGTCGGCGATTTCGGCGGCGAGATCGAGGAGCTGGTCCTTCGCGAGCGGGCCTAGCCCGAGGCGCTGGCGGAGGCTCTGGCCTTCGAGCAGCTCCATGACGATGAAGTGCTGGCCGTCGTGCTCGCCAATGTCGTGGATGGTGCAGATGTTGGGGTGGTTGAGGGCGCTGGCGGCCTGGGCTTCCCGGCGGAAGCGTTCGATGGCGTGGGGGTCGCGCGAGAGTTCCGGGGGCAGGAACTTCACCGCCACGTGGCGCTTGAGGCGTGTGTCTTCGGCCTTGAAGACTACACCCATGCCCCCGCCGCCCAGCTTCTCGGCGATCCGGTAGGGGCCAATGGTCCGGCCAGTCACGCCAGAATCTCGCGCAGCACGTTCCCCGCCACGTCGGTCAACCGGAAATCGCGGCCGCTGTAGCGGTAGGTGAGCCGGGTATGGTCCAGTCCCAGGCAGTGCAGCACGGTGGCGTGCAGGTCGTGCACGAGCCGCGCCAGAACGAAGTGGTCAATGGCGGACTTTCCTTTGGGAACGGCCGGTTTGCGGACCGGCTGGAACGCCCAAAACGCGCGCTGTTCGGGCGTGATCACGTAGCTCGTCGGCTTCGGCGTCTTATTTTCCAGCTCCGGCCACACGGCGCCGGCCGCCACCCAGGCGGTAAGGTCGGCGACTTCCTCGTTCGTGAGCTTGCCGTCAGGGGGCATCTTAAGGCGGGCGTGGGTGCGCCGCACGGCGTGAATCAGCAGGCTCTCGTCGGGTTTGCCCGGCACGATTGCCGGACCGCTATTTCCACCCTTGAGCAGGTGCCCCCGCGAGGCCATCTCCAGACCGCCCAGCTTGGACGCCGTGTGGCAGGCAAAGCAGTTTTTGGC
>JACQDI010000006.1 GCA_016201195.1 Acidobacteriota bacterium
GACAACCTTTACAGCGACTGCATGGTCGCGCTCGACGCCGACAGCGGCAAGCTGAAGTGGTATTACCAGTTCACGCCACACGACACTCACGACTGGGACGGCGTCAACGAGCCGATCCTGGCCGATCTGACCATTAACGGCGTGCCCCGCAAGGCGCTGCTTCACGCTGACCGCAACGGCTTTCTCTACGCGATCGACCGCGTGGAGGGCAGGCCCATCTGGGGCAAGCCGTTTGTGAAGACCACCTGGGCGGAGAAGCTTGGCCCTGACGGGCGGCCTATCGTCAAGGCGGGCCTCGATCCGACCAAGGAGGGCGTGGATGCCTGCCCCGGCTTGGGCGGCGGGAAAAACTGGAATCACGCCGCGTTCAATCCCCAGACCGGCCTGGTGTATGTGCCGTCAGCGGAGGAGTGCGAGAAATTCTTCTCCGGCGAGCCAGGCCGTGCGGAGGGCCGTGCCCTGTGGATGGGGAGCGTCAACGAGTCCATCCCCGCCGAGAGGTCCTGGGGGGCGCTGCGCGCCTTCGACGCCCGCGACGGAAAGCTCGTGTGGGAGTTCAAGACCATCCGCCCGCACCGCGGCTCGGTACTGACCACCGGCGGCGACCTGGTGTTCGCTGGCGACGGTCACGGTTACCTGACCGCGTTCCACGCCCGCACCGGCAAGGTGCTGTGGAAGTTCCAGACGGGATCCGCCGTCGCCGCCCCGCCGATGACCTACGAGATGGATGGCAAGCAGTACGTGGCGGTCATTGGGGGGACGGCGCTGTTCACGTTCGCCGTCAAGTGATTTGTTGATTTTATGATTTGGTGATTTGTCGATTTGGAAAACCACCGGAGCGGTGACGGTCCTGCCAATCGATAATTCACGAAATCGTTAAATCACAAATGCTCGACTACCACGCGATGCTGCGAGTTGCCATCGAGGAGGCCCGGCAGGGACTCGCCGAAGGCGGGATTCCCATTGGCGCGGCGCTGTTTGACCGCCAGGGAAAGCTACTCGGGCGCGGACACAACCGCAGAGTGCAGGAGGGCGACCCCTCGGTCCACGGCGAGACCGATGCCTTCCGCAAGGCGGGCCGCCAGCGCAGTTACCGCGACAAGATCATGGTGACTACGCTCGCTCCTTGCTGGTATTGCAGCGGGCTGGTGCGGCAGTTCCACCTCGGGACAGTCGTGGTCGGCGAGTCGGTCAACTTCTCGGGCGGCATCGAGTGGCTGCGCGAGAACGGCGTGGAAGTGATCGATCTTCAGTCTCAGGAATGCATTGATATGCTCGGCAACTACATCAAGGCCCACCCGGATGTCTGGAATGAGGATATCGGGGAGGAGTACGGCGCCCCAGGGCGACTCTGATGTAAGAAAGGGGACAGGCAGGTTCGTGGGATTCACCGACCTAGACCCGCAGAAGCAGGATGGTTTGAGCGTGCATGGCCGGACATTGGAGACCGCTGCGAGGTAATCGGCGAGAGCAAGGTGGCTATTTACGACGACCGCAAGCACGGGGACACCTGCTATTATTGGCTGCCGGCGGGCCCCCGCTTTGATCTTCGGGCCTGCGCGGTGATACACTGAGGCCACCCAAGGAGCGGTTATGGCGACCACGCTTGAGCAGCTACGCACTCCGTCCCGAATCGACGAACTGGAAGCAATGATCGGGGGCCCGCCTCGCAAGCCCCCGGAGAAGCCGCCGCTGCCGGGCCGGCTGACCTCCCTCGACGCCTACCGCGGCTTCATCATGCTGATCCTGGCGGCGAACGGCTTCGGATTCTCGGCCCTCGCCAAGCACCCCAGGTACGGCGTGATTGCTCGCCAGTTCGATCACGTGCCGTGGACCGGCATGGTCTTCTGGGATCTCATTCAGCCGGCCTTCATGTTCATGGTCGGGGTGGCCATGCCCTACGCCTTTCACCGGCGGATGGAGCAGGGCGCCAAGTTCCGTGACGTCTTTCGCCACGTGGCGTGGCGATCCCTGATGCTGGTGGTGTTGAGCCAGATCCTGATGTGCGTTTCCGCCAACCGGCTCCACTTCCAGCTCATCAATGTCCTCTCGCAGATCGCCTTCACCTACGTGCTAAGTTTCGTGATCATGCAGATGCGCTTCAGATGGCAGGTGGTGGCGGCGGCCGGACTGCTCGCCCTGCATTGGGCACTGTTCGCCCTGTTCCCCGGCTCGGAGGGAGCGTTCTCGAAGGCCGACAATGTCGGCGCCATCCTCGACCGCGCACTGGGCCTGAAATACAGCGGCTATTACGTGACCATCAACTTCATCAGCAGCACGGTGACCACGCTGTTCGGCGTGTGGACCGGCATGTTGCTGATCCGCAATGACGCCCACGCCCACCGGGTGAAGGTGCTGGCCGGGTCAGCGGCGGTCTGCTTCCTGGGCGGGGCCGGCCTGGCCCTGGTGAATCCGATGGTGAAGCGGATCTGGACCGCGTCGTTCACCCTGTTCAGCGGCGGCTGGGTCCTGCTGATGCTGCTGGCGTTCTACTGGCTGGTGGAGATCCGGGGGCACCGCAAGCTGGTTTTTCCGCTGGTGGTGGTGGGGATGAACTCGATTTTCATCTATTCGATTTCGATCGTCCTGCGACGCTGGCTCGATAACGCGGTGGCCGTCTTCACCTTCCGCTACCGGTTCATCGGCGATCTGGCGCCGGTGGCGCAAGCGACCACTGTCGTACTGGTGATGTGGTATCTCTGCTACTGGCTCTACCAGCGCCGGATCTTCTTCAAGCTGTGAGACAGCAGTCGACTACAGCGGCTCCCAGCGATCCCCGCGGCGTTCGAAGCGGATCGGGATGCTAGCCCACTCTATCTGTTGGATGCGGTTCAGATAGGTGAGTCGCACCTCGTACTCATAGGCGTCCGTGCCCGGCAGACGTCGCCGGGCCCGGATCTCTACCGAGATCAGCTTGGGCGCTGCCGTGCCCTGCGCCGTGAATTGGATGCCGGGGACGTTCTCGCCCTTGGCGGCCTGCTCGAACAGCGCCTCAGCGGCCTTCCTGACTGTTTCCGCCGGCGGCCCGGACTGGCTCCGGCATCCGGCCAGAGCGATTGCTACGAGGAATAATACAAATCTCATTGCAGTATCCGGAACACTTCATCCATGGGATGAGCTCCCGGCTGGAGCCCCATTACCACCCGGATCGGCCCGTGGCCGTCCGGCGTCTCGAC
>JACQDI010000927.1 GCA_016201195.1 Acidobacteriota bacterium
CCTTGACCCCGCCGTTGGCCTTGATGTACTTCATGGCCTCGTCGGCGTCCTTCTTGCGGAAGGGCAGCAGCAGGTCGCCGAGGACCTTCTCCACCAGCTCCCGCTGGTCGCGGGTCATCTCGGCGACGGGGAGTCCTTCCATCGACTGGCCCGCCTTCTTGAGGGCCACGGTGGCGGTCGACTCATCCTTGCGCGGATCGCCCAGCAGAGCCCTTTCCCGCTGCTTGCCGTTGAGCGCCTGGAACACTTCGTTGGCCCGCTTGGCCTGGTACCAGTAGACGTTTTTCGGGTGATCGGGCTTCTCGTTGAAGCTCTCCGAAGCGTGCCCGTAGAAGATCGGGCCGCCGAACGCCACCCCGTCCACCGAGTCGCCGTCGCAGCGGATCGTGCAGTGCCGGCCGGTGAGGACAAACTCGAATGCCCCGCTGCCCGGTTGTCCAAACAGGGCGACCGAGTAGTTGCCGATTCCGCCCGCGTCCTCGTTGATGTGGTAGAACACCTTGTCGAGAAACTCCGGATTGTGCAGGCCCTTGAAAATCTCGGTGATCATCTCCTGCTGGTCCGGGGTGTAGAACTTCCCGATCTTGTGCGGCGTGATCTGCCAGTTGGCATCCACCTTGGAGCGCAGGGGATGGTCGAATGGAAACACCACGGCCTGCTGCTGTTCCGGGGTCAGGCTCTTGTGAAGAGTGGTCACCAGGGTCTCGGAAGACCCGGTAAACTTGGGCGCGGCCGCGGCGGCGGCTAGTGCTACGGTTCCCGCGGCGGTCGTCCTCAGAAAGTCCCTACGGCTGAAACCTTCGCAATCGGGGCAGGGCAACATGCCAGCACCTCCTCTGATATGGGGCCGTTATCGCACGTTGGGCGGTGGGAGTCAAGGGGAAAACAAAAAGTCAGGGGAAAACAAAAAGTCAAACCCAAGGCAAAAGGCAAAGTGCAAAAGGCAAAAGGCAAAAATCAAGGAACGCGGGCTGCCGCCCGCCAGCATTTCTTTGAAGAATGCTCCCTTCCTTGATTTTTGCCTTTTGCCTTTTGCACTTTGCCTTTTGCCTTGGGTTGTTCCCCCCCTAGGTAAAGTCCTCCGGTCCGACTAGGGATATCTCCGTATGGGCCCTCTCCATCCGCCTATGGGACATTACATAAGTCGAGGACTGTATGCCGGGGACTATCCTGGTTGTAGACGACGACCCCACTGTCCGTATGCTCCTGGAGCGATTCCTGGGAGCGGAAAACTACGACGTGGTCACTGCCCAGGACGGTCGTGCGGCCTTGGATGTCCTCTCCCGCCTGCACCCGGACCTGATTCTATTAGACGCGGTGATGCCCAAGCCGGACGGGTTTGAGGTATGCCGGCGGTTGAAGCGCGATCCCGAGACGCGGCTGACGCCGGTGGTGCTGGTAACGGGTCTGGCCTCGAGCACCGAGGACCGCGTGCGGGGCCTCGATGCCGGCGCCGACGGCTTCCTGCGTAAACCGTTCGAGCACGCCGAACTGCTGGCGCGAGTTCGCTCGCTGCTCAGCCTGAAAGCGTACACCGACGAACTGGAGCGCGCGGAGTCGGTTCTGTTCGCAATGGCGCGCACCATTGAGGGGAAGGATCCGCACTTGGAAGGCCATTGCGAGCGCCTTGCGGCATATTCTTCGTGTTTGGGGCTGCGTCTGGGCCTGGCGGAGGAACAGATCATCGCCCTGCAGCGGGCGGGCATCGTCCACGACATCGGCAAGATCGGCGTCCCGGATGCCATCCTGCTGAAGCCGGGCCCGCTGACGCGAGCCGAGTGGAAGGTCATGTGGCAACACCCGATGATCGGGGAGCGGATCTGCGCGCCGCTCAAAGCCTTTCGGCTGGTGGTTCCTATCATCCGCCATCATCACGAAAAGCTGGATGGCTCGGGCTACCCCGACGGGTTGCGGGGCGACCGGATTCCGATCACCGCCCGCGTGTTGCAGATGGCGGACCTCTACGACGGGCTGACCACCAAACGGCCGTACAAGCGGGCGTTCACCCCGGCCGAAGCGTTCGAGATCATCGCCCAAGAGGCTCAGAAGGGCTGGTGGGACCGGGATTTGTTTCAAGAGCTCCAGCACATGCTGGCCGAGTCCAACGGCAAGAGTCCCGTCGTCGAAGACCCCGTTCTGTCGAAGTGAGGTCCGGTAATTTCCGTTCGAGATCTACCTGCGGAGCCACGCCTTCGCTGCAGGCCGCCGCGTTGTTTTGATCAAGTCGCGCACCGCGACACGACAGCCCCAGGCGGGATTCGAACGTTATTAGCCTGCCGGCGACTGCTCCCATGTCACAACGCCGGCGTTCGCGGAAATTCGCTTTGGCGGTGCAACCTGCCGAACTCGAGGGCTCACTGGATCGGGATCCTGACCTCCGGGCCCGCGATCCACGCGCTGCTGAGCTGGACTGACGCCATGCCTGCCGTGGTTCCGTCTGGGACGCGGAAGTTGACCTGGTAGCGATCCACCGCCCCAGGGTATCCGCCGGCGTAGAGCACCTCACCGGGTCTTCCATTCACCAGTACCTCGACGGGGGAATTGACAAGGTGGCGCGCGCCGGAGGTAAAG
>JACQDI010000007.1 GCA_016201195.1 Acidobacteriota bacterium
ATCCAGTTGATTGTGATCCGGCCGTCCATCGAATCGATTCGTGAGTTCAAGGTGCAGACCAACCTGTTCAGCGCCGACACCGGGCGCAACTCGGGGGCCGTCGTCGACGTCGTCACCAAGTCCGGCACCAACGCCATCCACGGCAGCACCTTCGAGTTTCTCCGGAACTCGGCCATGGATGCTCGTAGCTTCTTCAACGCCAAAGGCACTCCGTTCCCGCCGTTCCGGTTCAACCAGTACGGATTCTCCCTGGGCGGTCCGGTCTATCTACCCAAGATTTACAACGGCCGCAACAGGACGTTCTTCTTCGTCGACTGGGAAGGCTACCGGCGGAATCAACTACAAAGCTCCGTCCGCTCCGTGGCCACGCCCAAGATCCGACTGGGCGACTTCAGCGACGAGCAGCGCATCTACGACCCTCTGACTCAGGTGGCCGACCCCACGAGCGCCACCGGTTTCCGCCGCACCCAGTTCCCCGGCAACATCATCCCGCGCAACCGGTGGGATATCCCCACCGCTCGCCTCATGCAAGCCTTCCCGCTGCCCACCAGCGGCGGCCTGATCAACAATTATCTCGCCAACCTGAGCCTGACCCAGAACTGGGACCAGGGGGACGTGCGCGTCGACCACCAGTTCACGCCCAACGACAACGTGTTCGCCCGCTGGTCCATCCAGCACACCACCACCACCGCGCCCTACACCTTCCCGGCCGCCCGCATCGAAGGACTGCCTAACCCGATTGGCGTGGGCAATGAGGATTCGTTCGCGGGCCCGGCGTTCAACCCGGTGCAGCACGCCGTCATCAGCTACACCAAGGTGATCACCCCCACTCTGGTCAACGACTTCCGGATCGGCTTCAACCGCTTCGTGCTCGACTATACCGGGGAGGGCTTCGCCCCCGGCGGTCCGAATTTGGGAAACCTGGTCGGCATCCCCAACGCCAACTCCCACCCGCTCCACACCCTGCTGCCGATCTTCAATCTGGGCACCTACACCGGCCTCGGCCACTCGCGCTCGCTGCCCATCTTCCGCCGCAGCAACACCTTCCAGTACATCGACAACGCCACCTGGACCCGGGGCGCCCACACCCTGAAGTTCGGCGGCGACATCCGCCGGCGCCAGATCACCGAGTATCAAACCAACCGTGGCAACGGCCGCTTCAACTTCGGCCGAGGATTCACCACGGAGATCGGCAGCGGATCCAACACCGGCAATGAGCTGGCCAGTTTCCTGCTCGGCTACGCCTCCCTCATTGAGCAGGACTTCACGCTCGCCTGGGTGGGAGTGCGCGGCCTTGAAACCGGCCTCTACGTGGCCGATGACTGGCGGGCCAACCGGCGCCTGACCCTCAACCTCGGGCTGCGCTGGGATTACTACAGTCCCTTCACCGAGGTGGCCGACCGGATTGCCAACTTCGACGTCGGCACCGCCACGGTCAAAATCGCCGGCCAGGACGGCGTAGATCGGCGGGCTGGCATCAAGCGGGATCTGCGCAACTATGCGCCACGGTTCGGTTTTGCCTACCAACTCACCAACAACACCGTCGTCCGTGGGGGTTTCGGGCTGTTCTACAACCCCAACGGAAACGGAGGCGTTTACCTCCGCCTCCAGCGCCATGTGCCCTTCGGCCCCATCTATAGCGTGACCAACCCCGACACCCAGATCGGCCGCCGGGTCAGCGACGGATTCCCGGCCCCGCCGGTGGTGGACCTCGCTTCCTCGAAGAATCCCTCCGGCGGCGTCATCGGCGTTTTCCCGGGTTTCACCAGCTCCTATGCGCAGCAGTTCAACATCGGCGTCCAGCACGAGATCACGTCCATACAGTTGATCGTGAAGGGGTCGCTGGTCGGCAACCTCGGCCGCCGGCTGGGCACTACCATTGACCTCAACCAGCCGCTCCCCGGACCTGGAGCGGTGAATCCGCGGCGGGCTTTCTTCGGCGTGCGGCCCGGCTTGGCGGGCATCGGCTACGCCGTTTCCGACGGCTTGTCAAATTACGTCTCGGGCCAGCTCTCCGTCGAGAAACGCATGAGCCACGGCGTCAATCTACTGTTCGGCTACACCTGGTCGCACGGCATCGACGATGTCGGCACCGAGTTCGGCGGAGGCACGGGGACGCCTCAGGACATCCGCAACCGGCGGGCTGATCGCGGCAACTCGGTGTACGATATCCGGCACCGGGCGACCATCAGTTACACGTACCGGCTTCCTTTCGGCAAAGGCCAGCCGATGCTGAACCGTGGCGGGGCGGCGAACCTGCTGCTCGGTGGGTGGCAGACCAACGGCATCCTCATCGTGCAGACCGGACTGCCGTTCACCGTCAGCCACTCCGGGGCTAACACCGGCGGCGCCGGCGGCAGCCGGCCGGACTTCGTCCGCAACGCCACACTCCCCTCCGGGCAGCGATCGCTCGCCCGTTGGTTCGACCCCACCGCCTTCGCCGTGCCGGCGATCTACACCTTCGGCAACGTGGGACGCAACACGCTGTTCGGCCCCGGCCGCTGGAACGTCGACATGTCGCTGTTCAAGGACTTCCACATCCGCGAGCCGCTCATTCTCCAGTTCAGCGCCGAGGCCTTCAACGTATTCAACCACCCGCAGTTCGGCCAGCCCAACGGCAGCGTCAGCACCTCGTCGGCCGGCACGATCACTTCGATCGTCGGCAACCCGCGGCTGTTGCAGTTGGGGTTGAGGGTCCAGTTCTGACGGGCTGCGCCCCACAGCCGACCCGGGCGGGTGAGTTATAATCGTTTTCAGCCGTGTCTGGAAAACTCTTAGGGGCAATTCTGCCGGCGGCCGCGCTGCTGGCCGGCCCGGCACAGGGCGCCGTCGGCTTCAACCGGGACATCCGGCCCATCATGGCCAATACCTGCTTCCGCTGTCATGGGCCGGACAAGAATGCGCGGATGATGGGGCTGCGGCTCGACATCCGCGAAGAAGCCCTCCGCAAGACTGCCACAGGGGTGATCCCGATCGTGCCGGGCGATCCGGACAAAAGCGCCATTGTCCAGCGGATCTTCGCGACGGATCCGGCGCGGCGGATGCCCCCGCCCTTCGCCCACAAGGATCTGACCGAGGCGCAAAAGGAAACGATCAGGCGCTGGGTAGCCGAAGGTGCGAAGTATGAGGGCCACTGGGCCTACCAGCCGATCCGGCGGCTCGACGTGCCGGAGAGGGGACGGAACCCCGTCGACGCGTTCATTCAATCGCGGCTGGCGCGGGAGGGTCTCGAGCCGTCGCCGGAGGCCGACCGGCGCACGCTGATCCGGCGGGTGACGCTGGATCTCACCGGCCTGCCGCCTACGCCGGAAGAGGTGGACGCCTTCCTCAAGGATTCCTCCCCCGACGCCTACGAGAAGTTGGTGGACCGGCTGCTTCGCTCGCCCCGCTACGCCGAGAAGCAAGCCATGCATTGGCTGGACGCAGTGCGCTACGCCGACACCTGCGGCTTCCACGGCGACAACGTCTTCCCCGCCTGGCCCTACCGCGACTACGTCCTGCGCGCATTTCGCGATAACAAGCCGTTCGACCAGTTCACGCGGGAGCAACTGGCAGGCGACCTGCTACCCGACGCCACCCTCGAACAAAGGGTTGCCTCCGCCTATAATCGCCTGACCCGGACTTCAGCCGAAGGCGGCCTGCAGCCGAAGGAGTACTTGGCCAAGTATGCGGCGGACCGCGTGCGCACGCTCAGCTCGGTGTGGCTGGGAAGCACCCTGGGCTGCGCGGAGTGCCACGACCACAAGTTCGACCCCTTCCTATCGAGGGACTTCTACTCGATGAAGGCGTTCTTCGCCGACATCAAGGAGACGGGCCTGGTGCCCGACAAAGGTCCGAGCGCGTGGGGTTCGCAGATCGCGCTGCCGAACGAGGCACAGAGCCGGCAGCTCGAAACACTCAACCGCAAGCTCGCCGGCGCGAAGCAGCATCTCGAAGAGAAGACGCAGAGCCTCCTGGACCGCCGGGCGGAGTGGGAAAGGAACATCCTGGCGGCG
>JACQDI010000928.1 GCA_016201195.1 Acidobacteriota bacterium
AGATCGATTCGCTTGTAAGGCTCGAGCGAGGAAACCGCCAGGTAATAGTCCTCCGGCGGGGACGAGTCGGGGGTGAAAAAATCGGTGTCGACCGGCGGATAGATCACCCGCGCCGCGGCGCCGTAGAGCCGGCGGATGCGGCCGCGCACGGTTTGTGAATTGGCGATGAAGTGGTGCACCCCGGCGGCGCTCGCGCGGTCAAAGCGGCGGAGCCAGGGGGCCACGGCGCCCAGGGCCGCGCGCTTCCACCAGCGACCGCGGCCGAAGGCGAAATAATCGGGGCCCGTGTCCCACAGGTAGCGCATGGGCGTGTGGACGTAGCTGGCGTGCACGGCCCCCGGCGGCACGCGCACTCCCTTGGCCACAGCGTGGCTGCTCGACAGGATCAGGTCGTAGCCGTCGAGCGGGATGGAGCGGATGGCCGCCGGGAACAAGGGAAGATAGTATCGGTAGGCGGTAGCAGCCCGGGGAAGCCGGTCGAGGAACGACGCGCCCCGGACGCGGGCCTCGATTTCGGGCCGCACGCTGCCCCTCTTCCACACCAGCGTAAACACGTCAGAGGAAGGAAACAGAGCTACCAGCTCTGCCAGCACTTTTTCGCCGCCGCGCATCCCGGTCAGCCAGTCGTGGACCAGCGCAATCCTCAAGGTTTCGAAGCGACCCGGAGCGTCTTGCGCAGCCCCTCGGCGCGGTGCGAGGTCACGCTGAACTCGACGGTCAGGTAGAAGAGGGAAACGACGAGCCCCAGGGCGGCGGCGGCCACCACGTTCAACGGCAGGTTGGGAAACGATGGCCGTTCCGGCACCACCCCGGGATCGAGCAGGTTGAGCCGCTCGGCGCGGTAGCCGGCCGACGCCTGCAGGTCGTTCAGGCGCTTTTGCAACTGTTCGCGCAAGGTCCAGGCCGTTTCGTATTGCGCGTCCAGGCGATCGGATTCGGCCGTGCGGTCGGCGAGCGTCTGCTGGCCGGCGGCGATGCGGTGATTGAGATCCGCTGCTTCCTTGCGCAGCTTCTCGACGCGGCCGGCCGGCCCACTGAGCTCCGCCGAAAGCTGGAGGCGGCTTACCTCGTCGCGCATGGAGCGGAGCTGCTCGAGTTCCGCTTTCAGCGCCTCGCGTGTGGGAGCCTTGCGCTCAAAGCGGCCGCGCGCCGCCTCGATCTCGGCCACGCGCCGGGCAGCCTCTTCCGCCGGTCGGCGCGCCTCCTCGATCAGCTCGTCGTCGCCGGCGCGGTTGGTCTTGCGGTTCAGCTTGACCGTTTCCTCGGCCAGAAACCGGGCCACGGCGTGGGCCTTGCGCGGGTCCTCCAGCGTGACGGCGACCTCCAGGATCTTGGTGTTGCGCGGGATCTCCACCTTCAGCACGCTGCGCTTGAGGCTCTCGATGGGCCGATCCGTCGCGTTGCCGCGCAACTGAAATTTCTCGACCGCCTGAGCGAAGAGGCGGTCGCTCGAGGCGAAGTGCTCATAGGTTTTCAGCGACTCGAGGTAAATGGGGCTGACCGCGGTCGCCGCACGCGGGTCACTCCCCGCCGGCGGCTCGATCACCAGCAGCGCCCGCGCCGTGTACTTTTTCGGTAACGCCAGGCTGACCACCAGCGACGTGGCCAGGGCTCCGGCGACCACCGCCGCCACCAGCCGCCAGCGGGCGCGCAAATGAGCTAGGTACTGCCAGGCGTCAAAAGGATCGGGCATGACGGAATAAACCCATCAGCGTCATCCACAGGATTCGAAAATCCAGGGCCAGCGACCAGTGTCGCAGATAATACAGGTCATATTCTACGCGCCGGGGAATGGACGTGTCGCCACGCCAGCCGTGGACCTGGGCCCACCCGGTGATGCCCACGCGGAAACGGTGGCGGGTGGCATAGAACGGCAACTGCCGGCGGAACTGGTCGACAAAGTGGGGGCGCTCGGGCCGGGGGCCAACCAGGCTCATCTCGCCGCGCAGCACGTTGAAAAGCTGCGGCAGCTCGTCGAAGCCCGTGGAGCGGAGAAAGCGGCCCCAGTGGTCGGTGGGCGGCGGGTTCCAGCGGCGATCGGCGTCGGCCAGGCTTTCGACCGGCAGCGTGCGAAACTTGTAGAGCGAGAAGGGGCGGCCGCCGCGTCCCACGCGTTGCTGGGCGAGCAGCACTGGCCGCCCGGAGCGCAGCCGGATGATCGCCGCGATCGCCGCCAGCAGCGGCGCCAGCACGATCAACCCGGCGAGCGACACCGCCACGTCGATCAGGCGCTTGGAAAACACGTAGTCGAACGTCTCGGCGGCGGCCGGGCTCGAGGAGAGCAGGAGAAACGACCGCGTGGCGCGGACCTCGCCCGCCGCCAGGCCGTGCAGAGCGATGGAAGCCGGCACCGGAAGCCGCTCCAACGCTCCACTCAGCAATGCCAGGGGCTGCTCGCCGCCGGCCGAGACGCCGACCACGATCTCGCTGTGCTCGACGGGGATCTCCTCGAGCGCGGCCAGGAAGGATCGAACGTCGGGGAACCACCGCCGCTCGGCCTCCCCTCCCGCCGGCAGGCACTCGCGTCTGAGCGATTGAATGTCGAGGTGCTCGCCGATGACAATCAGTAGTACTGATGCCCGCCGACGCAGCCAGGCGCGCACGCTGAGCGCCGCCAGCGCGCACAGCGCGAAGTGCAACGTCCAGAAGAGGGCGACCGTGTAGCGCGAGAACGAATATCCGCGCCAGAAGAAGGCCGCCGAAGAGACCAGCGCCAGCGTCAGAACGTTCAACTCGGCGAGCGACCACAGCCAGCGCCCCAGCGTGGCGTCCTCGAAACATCTGTAAATTATTCCGAAACGCGTCTCGAGAGCCGACCAAAGCGCTGCGGAAAGCACGAAATAGGCGAGGTAAGCGGGCCACGCCGGACGGTCCTCAGCCGTGATCAGCCCGGAGTAGAAACGAATGTAAATCGCCGCTAAGTACGCGATTCCTAAGGCCAAAGGAAGCGCCAGCTTCAGGACAACGGAGGCGAACTGCTGATGTGCGCGCTGCATAGCCCCGTGTGGGTGATACTCTATCAAAGCACAATAGGGCTTCCATGCACTCGGTGTCAACGGGGATCGTGGATCGTGGATCGTGGATTGTGGGCCTTCGCGCCGGCGCGCTCCTGGCGGTGGTGGCGCTGGTTCCGCTGCTGATTCTCCCGGGGGTGTTCTTCTATTACGACATTACGCCGAAGATTTTAGTCTTGCTGATAGGCGTAGCGTTCGCGCTGGCGTGGGGCTGGCCGGTTGCGCCTCAGAGGCGGTGGCTCGACGTGCTGCTGGCGGGGCAGGCGATCCTGCTGGTGGCGGCGACGGCGTTCTCAACCGACCGGGCGCTTTCGTTCACCGGGGCGAACTGGCGACGCTTCGGCCTGGTGACGCAACTGGCGCTGTTGCTTTGCGTATACTTGCTTTCGTTCGAGCGCAAGCAGCGCATCCTGCGGGCGATTGCGCTGAGCGGCAGCCTCGCCGCGCTCTACGGCATCGCCCAGTATTTCGGGTGGGACCCGTGGAATCCGAAGAAAGGATACTTCATCGGCGAGGGGATCTGGACCATCGTGCGTCCGCCGGGCCCGCTGGGCCACGCGGGCTATTTCGCCGTCTACCTGCTCCATGTGGTGTTTGCGGGCGCAGCCCTGGCGTGGGGTGAGGAACAGCGGGCGTGGCGAGCCTGGGGGGCGGCGGCGGCGGCGCTGGGCGGGGCGGCAGTGCTGCTCTCGGGATCGCGAGGGGCGATGTTGGGCCTCGCCGCGGGCCTGGTTACGCTGGGAGTCCGGCGGCGGCCACGGGTCACGCCACGGCGGGTGTTGATCGCGGCGACGATGCTCGCCGGCGTCGTCGTCGTCGTGTTTTATTTCTCTCCCGCCGGTCTGCCCCTGCGCGCCCGCACCCGCTGGTATCGGGAAGACCCGGGCGGCGGAGGACGCCTCACTTTGTGGGCCGACACGCTGCGTATGGCGAGCGCGGGCGGACGCTGGCTCGCCGGCTATGGGCCCGAAACCTACTCGTCGCAGTTTCCGCGGTTCCAGTCGGAGGCGCTGGCCCGGGCGTACCCCGAGCGGTATTACGAATCCCCTCATAACATCTTCCTGGACGCGCTGGCCGGACAAGGACTGTTCGGGCTGGCGGCGCTTGCGGCATTCGCCGGCTTCGGCCTGTGGGCGGCGCGCGGCAACCACGCGCTGAGCGCGGGACTGGTTGCATCGCTCGTCGCGAACCAGTTCCTGGCATTCATCGTGCCGACGGCGTTGCTGTTTTACGTCGCGGTGGTATTGTGCGCGCCCGAGACCGCCCGCTTCCGCTCGCGCCCCGGAATCGGAATCCCCGTTGCCATCGTGATGCTGGCGGCGGCCTTGGCGTTGGGCTGGAGCGACTATGGGCTGGCCCGCACCCGCGCGGCGCTGGAGGCGGGCGAGGTGGACCGGGCGATCGAGAGCTACGGCCGCCTGCGCCGCTGGGCGCCGCCCGGGCTGGACACCGACCTGTGGTACTCGCGGGCGCTGGCGGCCATCCATTCCACAAGCCCGCTGGCGTGGCAGGAAGCCTATGCCGCGGCTGGGAGGGCCTCGGCCACATCCGAACAGCGTCCCAACGCCTGGTACAACCTGGCTGCCTTCTGTGCGCTACAGAACGATTTCGCGCGCACCGAGCAAAGCCTGCGCCAGGCGATCGACTGGGCCCCGCAGTGGTTTAAGCCTCACTGGATGCTCGCCCGAGTTCTCTACCAAGCCGGCCGGCTGGCGGAAGCCGAAGCCGAGGCGCGCCGGGCCGTGGAGCTAAATGGCGGCAAGAACCGTGAGGTTGCCGACACTTGGGCTCAGATCCGGGCCGCGCCACAAAAGTAAACTCTTCGCGGAATGCTTTCCTCGGCAGAGTGGGCTGCCCTAGAATGGAAAGATGACTAAACCGCTTGCGTTGGTGCTGACGTTGGCGGCCCTTGCCGGGCCCGTTCTGGCCCAAGCGCCGGATGTTTTCGAGAACGGCGTGGTGAATGGCGCCAGCTTCACACCGTTCGGCCGGCCCGGGCATCCGACTGCGCCGGGGTCGATCGTTTCGATTTTCGGCACCAACCTGGCGTCGGGCCTGGCGCAGGCCAGCTCGATCCCACTCTCGACCTCCCTGGGCGGAACCTCGGTCACCTTCAACGGTACACCAGCGCCTCTGTTTGTGGTCACGGCGGGTCAGATTAACGCCCAGCTTCCTGCGGGTCTGACCGGCTCGACCGCCACCATCGTGGTGCAGCGAGCCGGCGCCGGGTCGAGCACGCCGCGGACGATCCAGATCGCTCCCACCTCGCCGGCCATCTTCACCGATCCGCCCGGAGGCGCCGGGCAGGGTATCGTGGTTTATGCGCTGGATCCAACTGTGTTCGCCGCCGTGCCCTCGCTGCGGCTTCCGAACGCGCGCCCGGCGAAGGCGGGAGACTTTCTGACCATCTACACCAACGCGCTGGGCGCGGTGAATCCTGCCGTGCCGGACGGCAACGCCGCTCCGTCAAGCCCGCCGCTCGCCGCCACCACCACCACGCCGGTGGTTACGCTGGGCGGGGTCCGTTGCGACGTGCTGTTCTCAGGCCTGGTGCCGGGATTGGTCGGGCTGTACCAGATCAATATCCAGGTGCCCCAGGGCGTCCGCACGGGCAGCGCCGTGCCCTTGCAGATCGCCATGGGCGGCGTCACCAGCAGCGATCAGGTCACGATTGCCGTACAATAAGTCTGTTTGAAAATCACCCGCGTTGGAACTGTGGTGGTCAACGCCCAGATGCGCAACTGGGTGTTTGTCAAGGTGGAGACCTCCGAGCCGGGCCTCTACGGCTGGGGTGAGGCAAGCCTGGAATGGAAGACTCGCTCGGTCGCCGCCGCGGTCGAAGACTTTGCCCCCATGGTCCTCGGCGAGGACCCCACCCGCATCGAACACCTCTACCAGAAGATGTACCGGCAGTCGTTTTTCCGCATGGGGGTGATCGGCATGTCGGCCATCTCCGGCATCGAGCAGGCCTGCTGGGACATCTTGGGTAAGTCGCTGGGCGTGCCGGTGTATCGCCTGCTGGGGGGCGCGGTGCGCGAGCGCGTGCGCATGTATACGCACCTGGGCGGCGGCGAGATGAAGGCGGTCTACGAAACCTTCGACGCCGGACCGCTGATCGAGCTGGCGCAGAAGGTCATCGAGAAGGGCTACACGGCGGTGAAGGTCGTCTTCATCCCCTACTCGGAGCCGCTGATGGGGATTCCGGCGGTGAGGAAGCTGGCCGAATTGATGGGCCGGCTGCGGGCGGCGGTGGGGGACAAAGTCGACATCATGATCGATTTTCACGGGCGGACCACGCCGGCCATGGCTGTCAGCTATATCCAGGCGCTCGAGGAGTTCCGTCCGTTTTTCTGTGAGGAGCCGGTGCCTCCGGAAAACATCGCTGCTCTCGCCGAGGTGAAGCGGGTAGTGAAAGTTCCCATCGCCACCGGCGAGCGCCTCGTTACACGCTATCAGTTTCGGGAGGTGTTCGAGCGCCAGGCCTGCCACGTGATCCAGCCCGACCTGTGCCACTGCGGAGGCCTCGCCGAGGCCAAGAAAATCGCCGCTGCGGCCGAGACCTACTACATGGGCGTCGCCCCGCACAATCCGCTCGGACCGGTGGCCAACGCCGTCGCCCTGCACTTTGCGTTGTCCACGCCGAATTTCCTGATCCAGGAAGACATGCTGACGGACGTTCCGTGGCGCTGGGAAGTGGTCCACCAGAACCTGCGCACCGAAAACGGTTACTGGCTGATGCCCGATGGCCCAGGCCTGGGCATCGAGGTCGACGAAGCGGCCGCGGCGCGGCACCCCTTTGAGCCAGAGGTGCTGCACTCGGCGGTGGCGCGGGCGCCGGATGGGGCGGTGCTGGACTGGTAGTCTCGAAACCCTCACCACCGCACCTTCGCCGCGAACTGGATGATGCGCGGCAAGCCCGCGCTCGAAATGACCCCGAAGTTGCGGGTTCGTTTCGTGGCTTCTCTTATCCTGGCGACTTAAATATAACCGTTTTAGCGCACCTGTCGCTGCTAGCTCGACGACGTACAAGGTCCGCTAATTATCGTTCGGGGCCAAACGTCGCACTTCGCCAAGCCTTTGTTGAAATTTTCTCTGCATCTCTAGGATACTACTGTCGAACATTACCACTATATCCTTACAAATGGCTTGTACCTGACCTGGAGGGCCAACATTCAAGAAACTATTAATGTGGGTCTCATACACGCTGAATACAAGCTCCACGGTTCGTTTGTCCGCATCCGACTTAAGTACCGACTTAAATAAATCAGTTACGATTGGTTCCGTAATAGTGGTCGCCATCGCCACGCCTATCGGTGTACCGTAGGTGCCCTCGATTACGAACGCGATGATACTCAATGTATATTGTTGGTTATCATAAACTATCTCGACATCACCTAGCGTTCGCAACTCCCGATTTACATAACTGTTTATCTGGCTTTGTAAAAGCGTATCGTTTTTGCTCACTACATCAAGCTTCACTCTTGTCTTGGGTGAGCCGGTTTGCGACAGCATCCATCCCGAGGAACCGAATGACAAAATCAACAATACAGTACGTGTAAGCATTGTACAGCGTCCC
>JACQDI010000929.1 GCA_016201195.1 Acidobacteriota bacterium
CAAGCTCAGCCAACTACGACGTCACCGCTGATGGGCAGCGCTTCCTCATGATCCAGGAAGGCGATCAGGACGCGCCCGCCACCGAAATTCGCGTGGTGTTGAACTTGGCGGAGGAGCTGAAGCGTGTCATGGCCGAAAAGGGGAAGTCATGATCGGCCAGTCCCTCGCGTCGTCTACCGCGCCACCGACTCCAAGCTCGGCCGCCAGGCGGGGCTGCTGCGGCCCGCCGGCAGCGCACCTTGAGTAGGGTCAAAAACTGTCGGAATTCGACTATGTTCAGACGAAAAGTGCGGCGCCATCACCGCCGCCATGTTCCTCAAGGAGTTCGCGGATCCGACACCCTGGGTGCAGGCCGTCAGGGATCGCGGTTCGCACCCTGATCGATCTGGCGATGAAGATGTGATCGAAACAATTGAGAGATTCAGGAATTCTCAATTCCCCAGTTTCGGACCCTGTTGACGTTTCTTCTCCTGTTGCTTTACAGTGAATTCTGGTAGGAGGGGATGACTATGAAAGCTCTTACGTTACTACTCACATTGGCCGTCGGCGCCTGGGCGGCCGATGTTCCGTGGCAGGTGAGGTTGCAGTACATTGAAGCGTGTTCCTGCGATCTTTTCTGCCCTTGCTATCTCAACGACCACGCCTCGCACCAGGGCAGCGGGGCCCACAGTTGTAACTTCAACAACGTGGGCCGCATCCTGCAAGGCAAGTACGGCGATGTCGATCTGACCGGTCTGAAGTTCTGGCTATCGGGCGATCTGGGCTCCGACTGGGCCACCAAGGGCCAGGCTGACTGGCTCGTGGCCACCTTCGAGCTCAAGGCCACCAAGGAACAGAAAGACGCGGTCATGGCCGTGCTCGGCAAGATCTATCCGGTGAAGTGGAACAAGGTTGACTTCGACACCTCGGCCATCACCTGGACCCTCGCCCCGGACGGCAAGACGGCCCACGCCAAGATGGCCAACGGCAAGGGTGAGGTGACCCTGACCCGGGCCAACGGCGTGGATCCGAACAAGCCGCCGCGAGTGGACAACACCAAGTACTTCGCCGCCACCTGGAACAGCCCGTTTAACCTGTACCACTCGGACCACTATTACAAAGGGTTCGGCAAAGATTACAGCTTGAAGCACGCCAACGGGTTTATAATCACAGTCGAGCACACCTCCGACGGGAAGCGGGTGGAGACCAAGCAGGCGCCCAAGAAGGGGGATTAGGTTTTCGCGCGGCGACCGGTCGGGTGCGGGAGAGCGGTAGAGTGAGAGTTGTCTTCAGGGGAACGGTCATGAAAACTATGCGATCCTTTCTTGTTCTATTCGTTGTAGTGTGCCTGTCGGCGCCCGAGCTTGCGGGCCAGGCGATCACCGCCAAGGTGGTGGGCACGGTCACCGATCCATCAGGCGCGACCGTTCCAGCGGCTGGGGTGACCATACAGAACGTCCAGACCAACCAGACCCGAACGACCAAGACCAATGAGGTCGGCAACTACGAGTTCTCGTTTCTGCCGATCGGGGCGTATACGCTCGCTGTCGAGGCATCAGGCTTTCAAAAGGCCGAGGTGAGCCAGTTCCAATTGAGCGTGGACCAAGTGGCCCGGATCAATGTGCAGCTCAACGTCGGCGAGGTCACCGAGAAAGTGTTGGTCGAGGCGAGCGCCGTTGGCTTACAGACCGAGACCGCAAGCGTGGGAACGGTGATCGACGGCCAGAAGGTGGCCGAGCTGCCCTTGAACGGCCGTTCCTTCGTGCAACTCGCGCTGCTGACTCCCGGCGTTAACCCCGGCACGCCAGGGAGCATCACCGTTCGCCGCAGCCGCGGGGCCGTCGGCCAACAGGTGGGCATGTCCGCCAATGGCGCCCGCGACACCCAGAACCGCTTCTACTTCGACGGCATCGAGGCGATGGATCTGGACAGCTACAGCTTCAGCTTCTCACCCTCGATCGACGCCATCAACGAGTTCCGGGTGGAGACCAGCACCTACTCGGCCGAGGTGGGCGGAGCGCCCGGCGGCCAGGTCAACCTCATGTCGAAGATCGGGACCAACCGGCTGCACGGCACGCTTTGGGAATTCAACAGCAACGACGCCTTCACCGCGCTCGCCCCCTTCCAGCCCTACTCGCCCAACGCCAAGCCGCCGCGGCTGAACCGCAACCAGTTCGGAGCCAATATCGGCGGTCCGGTCTTCATTCCCAGGCTGCACAAGGACACGACCTTTTTCTTTTTCAACTGGGAATCGGGCCGCCAGGTTTCAGGATCGTTCGGCGGCACGGCCTTCCTACCCCCGTCCGCCTATCGCAACGGCAACTTCTCGAGCGCCTCGGTCACGGTTCTCGATCCCGACACCGGCGCGCCCTTCCCCGGCAACGCGATCCCGCAGAGCCGAATCCGCAGCTACGCTACTAAGTTCCTGGGCTTCGTGCCGCAGACCAACGCGAATGAGCCGGCGATCAACTTCCGCGGGGCTGCCGCCTCGGCCCCGATCGACCAGGACCAATATGTCGCCCGCATCGACCACCGTTTTTCGGAGAGGAACAGCCTCTACGGCAGTTACATGTTCAACACCCAGGCTGACAATTCGATCCCCACCTTTGGCTTCGATACGCGCGGCAACCGCGGCCGGGCGCAGAATTTGAGCCTTACAGATACTCATGTCTTCTCGCCCACGATCGTCAATGAGCTGCGGCTGGGCTGGCACCGCTTCTTCGAGCACGAGTTTTTCGGCACCACCGCCCGCCCGGAGCTCGATGTCGCCAACCTGATCGGGCTTCCCGGCGTTTCGAAGGACCCTCGGAATTTCGGTTACCCGAGCTTCGGCGGCGCCGGCTATGACTTTCCGACCACCCGGGGCATCGGCCCGCGCGACCGGCTGAACCAGCTTTGGCAGGGGGCGGACAACGTTTCCATCCGCCGGGGCAACCACTTCATCAAGGCCGGCGGCCTGGTGGCCCGCCGCAACTGGACCTTCGACGAATCGGTCAACCCGCGCGGGTCGTTCAGCTTCGACGGCCGCACCACCTCCGGCGCCGCCAACCCGGTGCGGGAGCACGGATTCGCCGCGTTCCTGCTGGGTCTGGCCACCGGCGCCGGCGTGAGCGTGGAGCCATTCGCCACGCGCATGAACAACTGGACTCAGGCTTACTATGTCCAGGACGATTGGAAGTTCACGCCCCATCTGACCCTGGGCCTGGGAATGCGCTACGAATACTTCGGGCGGCCTGTCCAGCGAGGGAAGGCGACGAATTTCGACCTCAGCGGCGCTGTCCCCGGTTTCGTCCCGTCGCGGCAGACCTTCCACGGCTTCCCAGACATCTCGGACACCACCGACCGGCCAGCCGCCCTGGTCTACAACGACCGGAACAATTTCGGACCACGCTTCGGCTTCGCCTACACCGTTCCCCAGATCCCTGACTTTGTCGTGCGCGGTGGTTACGGCATCTACTACACCCCGGAGATCACGAATTCCTGGACCACCCTGACCCTGAATCCGCCGATCGTGAAGACGTTCGACTTTAGCGGGACCTTCGACAAGCCGATCCAAGTCGAGACCGCGTTTGCCGTCGCCGGACGTCCGGGCGTTGGCCTGTTCGGTTCGGGCGCCCTCGATCCCAACCTGCGCGACAGCTACACGCAGCAGTGGAACCTAACCGTGCAGAAGAAGCTCCCCCAGAATGTTTACTTTGATCTGGGCTACGTGGGATCGAAGGGAACCAACCTGACGCTGTCGTTCGACGGCAACCGCCCGATCCAGGTGGTCACGCCCGGTCCGGATGTGGCCCCGCTGGCCTCGCGGAGGCCGTTCCCGGGCTTCAGCGGCATCTCGACAGCCAAGTCGATCGGCAGCTCGACGTTTCACTCCCTGCAGATGAAGGTCGAGCGCCGCGTGGCCAGTGGGTTGTCGCTTCTGGGGGCCTACACCTGGGCGAAGAGCCTCAGCGACGCCGACATCAGCACGGTGGGCGGCGGCGCGTACCTGGCCGGGATCCAGGATTATTTCAACCTGGGCGCCAACCGCTCGCCCTCGGTCTTCGACATCCGCCACCGGCTGGTAATGGCGGCCGTCTACGATGTCCCACTGTTCAACAAGGTCTCCAACCGGGCCGTGCGAACGCTGCTGGGCGGCTGGCGGCTCGGCACGTTCCTCACCGAGCAGACCGGCTTCGCCTCCTCGTTGAGCGGCGTGGGCGATACCACCGGCACCGGCGTCGGCTCCCGTCCCACCGTCGTGGCCGGCCAGAACTCCCAGCTCGGGCGCGGCGAGCGCTCGCGGGACCGCTGGTTCAACACCGCCGCCTTCTCCCAAACGCCGCTTGGCCGGTTCGGAAACGCCGCGCGCGAGCCGATCCATCTGCCGGGTATGAACCAGGTCGACTTCTCGGCGCACAAGAATTTCCGGCTGCACGAATCACACAACGTCCAGTTCCGCGCCGAGTTCTTCAACTTCTTCAATCACGTGAACCTTGGGACGCCGGGTCTCGATCTGCGCGCCCCCAACAGCTTCGGCCGCATCACCGGCAGCAGCCAGGCCGCAGGCGTGCCCAACGATGCGCGGATTATTCAGTTTGCGTTGAAATATCAATTCTGAAACAGAAAGCCACAGCGACATATCGGCGGCCATGGGAGTTGCTTGCCAAGGGTCCCTGCGGGGTGCCTGATAATAGGTGCTGTCCTACGCGGATGCGAATGTCACGTTGCGGCGTCCGGGGCCTGGGTGCGGTTCCGACTAGCCGACTTCGTGCACAGTCGCAGCGATCGGTCCGTCAACCCTGCGGCGTTTGGCAGGATCTATCCCGGCCCGACGGATCACTTCGGCGTGGGGACTTCTCGGCAGCGATCGCCCAGCCACTTTTATTGAGAGAACGCACCGAACATATGATAAACTTAATACAGGAGCTAAACTTAACACAGGGGGGCGGAGATGTATAATCGACAATTCGTGGAACTTGGGCATGATGAAATTGAGGCACAGATTGGCGCTATGCCGGCAAATTATCGGAGCGACGCTTTCTGCACGGGTTTTGAAGAAAATCATCCGCAGCTACGGGAAGCCTTTATTCGCATTTATACGAGCAGACTGCATCCGCGCCCACACGCAATACAAATAGTCCACGCTCAGCTAATGCACACTGTCAGCACCTGCTTTCCCCACCTGACTCGTAAGGTAAGAACGGTCCCGAATCCGAAGGGTGGCAATATGAGCGAGTGGGTTCGACTTTGAGTCAACCTTAGCCCTTGATGGGCTTTCGTGGGCGCGGCTGGGCCTCCTTAATGGCTTGGCCTTCCGAGGCGTCGTATGTGGTCCATCGACTCATCAGCGCAACTTTTCGGCAGCTGACTTTGCCTTCGCATCTTCAGCCTCAATAGTTTTGATAATGCTATCCCGACGCTTGACATAGCTAGATAGCTCTACTGCAAACCGACCGGTTCTTTTAGGTTTAGGCAACCTGACTGCTGGATCAGCAACACATTGCCACAAGGAGACTGTAACCTTACTGCCTACCCACAACATTACTCCATCTGAATTGGTAGTGGGGTCACCATAGTTCATCAGAGCAACACGTTTAATCTCCTCGGACTGGGTACACAGAGGCGAGCTTATAAATGAGACAAACTTACCAGCCAAGAAGACCAATGTCCCATGGACTCGCTCTTGCCCTATCATGAACCAGCCATGACACCACCGCTCTTCAGATTTAGGGCCATTGCACTCTCCGAGCTCCACAAACAACTTTTGTGCCTCACTCTCAGAAGCGGCGAACTTCAAGCCGCGAAAGCCGTTCGGTTCCTTGGCCCAATCGGTGGATTGAGCGGGTGTGAGCGCGGCAGCCAGAACAAAAAGCTTAAACATGGTCCGCATATTCCTTATATATCTCCTGCTCAGTAGATTGGCACATCATGCGAGTTCTCAGTCCAGACGGCGGCACTGGTTTTTGGCAACTTCGGCGACGCAAGCTCACTCCACCAGCCTCGCACCGAGTATAGGCGACCAACCCGCCAGTTCTCGTTTGGACAGCTCATGCTTGATCTTGATGCTGTCGCTGTTGGTTGCCTTCCCGAAATCGGTGCCAACTGCCACCCACCTTCCGTGAGCCGCCTCTGTGATGAACAGCTTGCGATCCCTGGACAAGACGTGCCATAAGTCACGAACGAAGATATTGAGCGCACTTCCATCCCATTCAGCTCCGCTAATGACGGCGGGGAAATCGCTCTCAAGCAGTGTCACAAGCTCCCCGGCCATCGCTTCGCCCGGTTTAGGCACCGTCTTCGTCTGGATGGCTTGCCACCCCAGCATATCCACAACCACAGTTGGCTGCTTGCCCATAAAGACTCTGACGGCCGGGATCAACTTGCCGCTTACGAACAAGGCATTCCCTCGTTGGTGCAACCAGAGATACGCGACGGTACCAAGAGGAATTGAACTGACGGAAGGTTGCAGGCCGACGGCCCTGAGAGCATCGGTCGGATTGCTCACAGGTGCTTTGACTCGGTAGCTCAGGAGAATCACATTGCCGTCGTGCACGCATATGTAGGATTCGTCGGAGTACACGTACCCTCGATCACCTGGTTCACAATCAGCAACCTCATCGGACCTTGCACGACCCAGAATCACATCAGCATTTCGTCTGGGCTTCAGGAGAATACTGGCTATATTTAGTTCCCGCTCTGTTACCGGTGGTGCCGACGTCGTTCCTACCGCCTCCGTTGTTGTTGCTGACTTGACGGGTTCGCTCCGTTCAGGGCGACTGTTCGTCTGCATTTGTGGAGGTAGCCTCGGCGAATCAGAGTGCCGTTTCGCCAGGGTGGCTACAATCGCAAAAATCGCCACCGCAGCTGCGATGATGCCGGTCTTCAACGCTCTTCTGGTGTGGGAAGGCGCGGCTGCTGTCGGTGGTGGAAGGCCGGTGCCGGTATGGGCATTCGCGGCGAGCACCTGAAATCCACAGGAGTCACAAAACCTTGCGTCGTCTTGTAGTCGATTGCCGCATTGATTACAGAACATGTCCTGCTCCAAAGGACACCCGCAATCGGGCATCACCGGCCCCGGTTCCGCTTTAACACGGCGACCGTGGGATAGTGGAACCACCCGTATGATAACAGGTCATTGTACAAGCAGTGTACAATCTTGGCTCGATGTCTGTCAGGTCGAATTCGGGTCGCCGCATGTTCATCTGCCTCCCGTCTGCCCCGGTTCGTCTGCCGCGATCTCATCCAGGGAAATGGTCACGCCGGCTTTGAGAGCGTATTCCAGCTCCGCAGAGGCACGCAAGAAAAACTTCCCCTCTTGTGTCTCTGTGGCTCTGTGGCTTTCTAGCTTCGGAATCCTTCCCAGACGTAGGCCCGGAACCTGCGGATGGTGTGGAAGCCTACGCGCTCGTAGAGGCGCACTGCGCCGGTGTTGGCGGCGGTGACGGTGAGGCTCACGGCGTCGCAGCCGCGGTCCACGAAAGCGCGGATGGAGCGCCACAGCAGCTCCGAGCCGACGCCTGCGCTGCGGCGCTCGGGGGCCACGCAGATCTGCGTGATATGCCCGACTCGGGGCTCGACCAGGCTGGTGAGGGAAATGCCGCACAGCTCGTGGCGGTCACGGTCGAAAGCCATCATCGCCCCCGAGGCGTCAAAGGCGCCGCAGCCCGGGTATTGAATGATGTTGTGCAGGAACCGCCGCGCCCCCGTCACGCTGCGGTATTGATCGTTGATCCGGCTGTCCACATGTCCCTGGTAAGAGCGCGCAATCAACCCGGCCGCCGCATCGACGTGCTGCTCCGACCAGCGCTCGAAACTGACGCCGGAGCCGGGCGTCCGGCCGAACGTCTCCCGCCGCAGTCCGGCCACCTCGCCGGCGAGCATAAAGTGACGCTCGAAGATGGAAAGCTCTGCCGCCGGGTACAGCAGGTCCACCGCCGGGGACTCGAGCATCATCAGTTGCGCCTCGATGCGGCGCACGCCCGGGGTGTTCTGCGCCGTCTCTACCACGTGCCGCAGCAGGGTGTGCTGGGCTTCCAGTGTCCGGTAGGGCTCGGAAACGAACAGGTCCCCGATCAGCACCTTGTGGTCTTCGTGCACGTAGTAGCTGTAGCCCACCGGCTCGCGTCCGTCGAGCAGCGCGTAGCCGGTTAACGCGCGCAGGTCCAGGTACCGCCGCACGATTTCGGAGGAGGGATGAAAATCCCAGCGCAGCCGGTGAGCCCAGACGCGACTTTCTTCCTCCAGCAGGCCGGCCAGTTGGTGGGCCTGGAGATGCCGCAGGTCGAGGACCTCCAGGTGCAGGGGCTGCTTTGCCTGGGCCGCCATGCTGCGATTATACTCTGTGAATGACCGCTCGCCCGAGCCACTGGACGCGGCTGGCCCCGCTGTTCCTGTTCTTTCTGTTCCCGCTGGCCGCCCGGACGCTGCGGTTCGGGGTCATCGGAGACAGCGGCACCGGCGACCGCTCCCAGCAAGCCGTGGCCCGCGCCATGGAAAGCCACCAGCAGCAGCAGCCCTGGAAATTCGTGCTGATGCTCGGCGATAACGTGTACGAAAGCGGCAACCCCGACGATTTCAACCGCAAGTTCAAGCAGGTGTACCAACCCCTCCGCGCCGCGGGGGTGGAGTTCCACGCCACGCTGGGAAATCATGACCGCCGGCACAGCAAGAGCCGCCACGGCCTGGCCCAGGTGGAAGACAGCGCCTTCGGCTACGTCGGGCGCAGGGACGAATATGTCTACGTCCCGCTGCCTTCGAGCAATGGGAAGGCCCTCGCCCGCTTCCTTTGCTTGAACTCCGACGCGTGGATCGAGGAGCTGGAAAACGGGAGAGTGCCGCAGACCCGCCTGGCGCAGCTCCGGGACTGGTTGCAGCAGTCCGGCCAATACCGGTGGAACATCGTTTTTTTTCACCACACCCTTTATTCCTTCGTGCAGAAGGGCTTTTTCGGTCTGCACGGGCACGGGCCAGCGACAGAGCTGCGCCAAGTGCTCGAGCCGCTGTTCGCAGAGGCCAAGGTGGATGCTGTGCTCTCGGGCCACGAGCATTTCTACATGAAGGTCCGGCCGCAGCACGGCATCCACTATTTCATCTCCGGGGGCGCCGGCCGGATCCGCCACGGGGCCGAGCTGCACCACCCGCAGGTGGAGTTTGCCGCCGAGACGCTCCACTTTATGGATTTCGAGCTGTCCGAAAACGAGCTGAAGTACGCGGCCATCTCCGACCGGGGCGAGGTAATTCACTCCGGCACGATATTGAAGTAGGCCCCCCGGTCAGGTATCATAGAGGCGAATGAGCAAAGAAGAAGGCATCGAAGTCACCGGCACAGTTGTAGAAAAATTCCCCGGCGGGATGTTCAGCGTGCAGCTCGAGGACAAGCACCTCGTGCTCGCCCATATCGCCGGCAAGCTGCGCAAGAACCGCATCCGCATCCTGGCCGGCGACAAGGTCACCATCGAGCTATCTCCCTACGACCTGACCCGCGGCCGCATCACCTATCGCTACCGCTGATTCCCTGATTTGACTCCTTCGCCGAACTGCGCTAGGATCGTAGGGCGGGGTGGAGCAGTCTGGTAGCTCGTTGGGCTCAGAACCCAAAGGTCGGTGGTTCAAATCCACCCCCCGC
>JACQDI010000090.1 GCA_016201195.1 Acidobacteriota bacterium
CGGCTGGGAGGTAAGCGGCATCACCCAGTTTCAAAGCGGTTTTCCCTTCAGCGTGGTGATGTCCGAGGACCGCAACGGCGACGGAATCGCCGACCGGCCGGACTTGGTCGGCAAGCCGGTGATCAACGCGCGCAACCCCAACTGCTACATCGTGGACTCGCGCACGCCGGCCTGCGGTGCCGCCTCGAGCGCGTTTGTGGACTTGCCGGCGGGAGCGCTGCGCTTCGGCAGCGCCGGCCGGAATATCCTGATCGGGCCGGGACTGAACAATTGGGACCTCGGGGCAGCCAAGAACACCCGCTTCGGCGAGCGCTACAACCTCCAGTTCCGGGCTGAGTTCTTCAACCTGTTCAACCACGCCAACTTCAACCAGCCCAGCCGCACGGTCAACATCACGGCGCCGCGCTTTGGCAGCATCACCTCCGCCGGCCGGGCGCGGGAGATGCAGTTCGGTTTGAAACTCGAGTTCTGAGGTACGACTGGAGGATTCGACGGCCAGGAAGCCGGCTCGCAGGCCACAGGCTCACCCCCAGAACTCAACACGCATCAGAACGTGAACCGGCAGCCGAACTGAAGCTGGCGCTCGCGGGTCAGGTTGTTGCCGGTGGCGGAGGGGGAGGCGAAGGCGGAATTGGGGAACAGCGTGGCGCCGCGCACGTTGTAAGCCGTGGTATTGATGCCGGTGACGTTGACGCGGTTGAAGAGATTGAAGGCCTCCGCGATCAAGTCCAGTTTCAACCTGTCGGTGATCCCGATCTGGCGGCTCAGGCGCAGGTCGGTGGTGGCGAGGCCGGGCGTGGTGTAGATGTTCCGGCCCAGCCACGGCACTCGCGTGCTGCCCCCGACGCCCAGAATGCCAGTGCTAACGCCCATCGGGCTGGGGTTGCCCGAAACCTCCGGCGAATAGGGACGCCCATCGGCCAGCGTGACCACCGTGGAAAGCCGGAAGCCGTCCAGCGCCGCGCGCAGCGGCCGGTAGCCGAGGCGATGGAGCGGCGGCGCCCAGTAGGCCGCCAGAGTGAATCGCTTCCGCTGATCCAGATTGGACAGGCTGTAGTCGTCGCGTACCTGAAACGGGTTCAGTGGCTGATTCGGCGCGAAGAACGCTTGCTGGATCTGGTCGTTGTCCTGCGCCTTCGAAAGGGTCAGAGCAGCCTGCAGGAAGAACCCGCGCGTGAAGCGATGCTGGGCTTGCAGGACGAAGCCGTTATACCAGGTGTTGACCACGCTTTCGGCCGCCGTGATGCGCCCAAAATTGGGGTTCGGGCGATTGCCGGCGGGGCCGGGGAAGAAAGGAACGGAAACGATTCGCTCCACGCGGGGACAGATGGCGCTGGAGCCAGCCTGGGGGACGGCGCAGACGGCGTAGACGGCGTCATAGACCGTCGGGGACAGATTGATGTCGCGGAACAGCGGGAACCGTTGGCCCCGCGTGCCCAGATAACCTCCGCTGAGAACGAAGTTGCGGAACAACTCGCGCTCGATGGTGAACTGCAGTTGGTAGGTCAGTGGGTTTACGAAATCGCGGGCGGCGAAAAAGGAATCCGGCGTGCCGGAGAGCGCCTCGGGAGCCGCGGATAGAACCTGCGGGAAGAGCGGCGCGCGGAACGAGCCGGGCAGGAACTGGTAGCTTTCGAGCCGCTGCCCGTTTTCGCGCAGCAAGCTGGAAATCGTGCCGTTCTGGGTCCGGCCGTAATACATGCCAGCCCCGGCGCGGATCACCGTCTTTTGATCCTGGAAGGGGTTCCACGAGAAGCCGACCCGAGGCCCGAGATTGCTCCAGTCGGTATTAATACGGCTGGTGGCGACGAGCGCCGGGTTTGGCGCGTCGGGAGCCGGCATCGTCTCCAGCTCATAACGCAGGCCGAGGGTGACCAGGAAATTGGATACGGGCCTGAAGCTGTCCTCAAAGTAGAAGCCGTAGTCTCGGTTTGAGAACCGGGTCGTTCCCGCCCTTCCCAACGTGTCGAAGGCCTGGACGAACTGGGTGTAGTGCCTGCCGGTAAGGCCTTGCGGGCCCACCGTAGGCGTCGACTGGCAATCGCCCAGCGGCAGGGAGGGGTTCATACAGTCCAGGGCGAAGTCGTTGAGGGTGGAGTAGGAATAGACGCCGCCCCCCTGGAACAGGTTGGTGATCTTGTCGCGGATGAAGTTGACGTCGTAGCCGAACTTGAAAGAGTGGCGCCCGCGCAGCCAGGAAAGATTGTGTGCGATCTGCCAGCGGCGCTCGGCTGGGTAGGCAGCGCGAGGCAGGAAAGGGGCCATGCCAAAGTCGATCCCGTTGGTAATGGTCACGTAAGGTCCAGCGGCGTTGGGCGCCTGCTGTTCCAGGTCCCGGCCCCACCCGAACCGCAGCTCGCTCGCGAAGTTCGCGCGCACCAACGAATTCCAACGCGCAATGACTGTCTCGTTCTTCACCGCATCCGTGCCATTGGCACTCGCATGGAAGTTGTGGGTGGGCGCGGCGTAGATGCCATTCGGGGAATCCCAACGGAGAATGTTGACGGTAGCAGAAACCTGATTGCGCTCGGTGGCATTCCAGTCGATGCGAGACAGGCCCAGCCACTGATTGCCCTGCCGGTCCTGCGGCCCCTGCAGGCTGTGGTAGAACGCCACTACATCGGAACAGCCGGGCGCCGTGCAAGGTGAGCTGAGAAAGGTCGCCGAGTTGGGCACGACCCCGGCCGGGAACTCTCGCGTCTGCTGATCGTAGCTCAGGAAGTAGAACAGCCGGTTTTTCTGCAGCGCGCCACCGATGCTGGGACCAAACTGCTGCCAACGGTCCTGGGCCTTCGGCATCCCCTGGGCCTTGGCGGTGGAGTTTTCTGCGTTCAGCGCGTCGTCGCGAATGAGGTAAAAGAAGCTGCCGTGCAGATCGTTGGTCCCGGACTTGGTTACCGCGTCGATCACGCCGCCGGCGGCGCGCCCGTACTGCGCGGAAAAATTGCTCGCGCCCACCTGGAACTCCTGAATCGCTTCGGCGCTGATGCCATAGGGAATGCGCGTGCGGCCCTTGGCCTCGGCGAAGAAGGCTTGGTTGTTGTC
>JACQDI010000967.1 GCA_016201195.1 Acidobacteriota bacterium
ATTCCACCGGTATGAGCACGTCGCTGTTATCGTCCGAGTAGGCGGTCAGCGCGAGGCCGATTTGTTTCAGATTGTTGATGCACGAAATGGAGCGCGCCTTCTCCTTGGCCATCGAGAGCGCCGGCAGCAACATGGCGGCGAGAATGGCAATGATGGCAATGACGACGAGCAGCTCAATCAGGGTGAAGCCTATGTTGCTCTTGCAGGCGGGGCCAATTTCCCGCTTGCTGGAACGACTATGAATACGCCTACGCTTAAAACCATCGGAGTGGACCTGCATAAAACCTCGCTTACCGCCACGGTGCTCGATCCGGCGGGCGGCGTCATCGAACGCAGGGACCTCCCCACCAAATGCCGCAAACAAATCGCCGCCTACTTCACCGCCCACGGCCCGGACGTCCAGGTCGCCGTCGAATCCGTCGGCTTCTATCACTGGTTCTGGGACACCGTCAAACCCACCGTGCGCAAACTCCACCTCGCCGATCCCGCCGGGGTGCGCGCCTGCGCCGGTCGCCGCACCAAGACCGACCGCAATGATTCGCTTCTCCTGGCCGAACTCTTGCGCGAAAATCGTCTCCCGATGGCTTTCGTGCCCGATGAACCAGTCCGCGCCCTGCGCGAACTTTGCCGCCACCGTCACCGGCTGGCCCGCCAACTCGCGCTGGCCCGCCGCCACCTGCGCTGGATCGGTCTCAAGAATAATCTCCCCGGTCCCACCACGCTCACCAGCGACCGCGCGCAAAAATGGCTGCTCAGTCAGGACGCCAAGCTCAACGCCGTGCATCGCCTCTCCAGCCGCCAGTTCGTGGATCAAATCACCTCGCTGGAACGCCAGCTCGCCGACGTCGAAACCGTCCTGGCCGACACGGTCGCCGCGCACGCCGACCTCGCGCCCACGCTGGCTTTGATTCAAAGCGTGCCCGGCGTGGGCTTCATCACCGCGCTGACGATCTTGTGCGAGTGCGGCGACCTCACCCGCTTCGACAACATTGATGAGTTGAGTGCCTACGCCGGGCTTTGTCCCCGCGTCACCCAGTCTGGCGAAAGCGCCCATCACGGCCACATCAGCCGGCAAGGCCCGCCCGTCTTGCGCTGGGTGTTGCAACAAGCCGCCTGGGTGGCCCTCCGCTGCGATCCCAACGCGCGCCGCATTTACGCGCGCATCAGCCAGCGCGCCGGCAACAAGAAAGCCGCCACCGCCCTGGCCCGCAAACTCCTGAGCTACGCCTGGAGCGTCTGCCGCCAGGGCCGTCCCTTTGTCTGGCCCAACTCCGAAAACAAATCCGGCCCGGTGCCGGGAACGGTCTGGAGTTATGACATCTGAGTTCACCGTGTTTCCGGATGGAGTTGTCTGCGAGCGGCGTTCATGAACCTGACTCAAAAAGTCACCGTGTTCGGTAGCGTGAAGGCAGCACTCCCTCCGTGGATCCACCCTTCGGCGGCTCGAGTCCGCGAATAGATGAGGACCTCCGGTGAGCCCAGAAACCAAACTCCAGAGCCGACCGGCGGCCGATCGTGCGCCCCCCGCTTCGCCCGCAGCGGCGACGTGGGGTGTTCGACCGCCAGACGGCTTTTTGGCCAACCCTCCCCAGTTTGCATTTAGGAGGGTTGGCCAAAAAGCCGTCTGGCTCGGCCTGAGTGACGAGGGAAGTCTCACGACGCTCGCGGAAAAAGAATTAAAGACACCTCGTACTTGACGAGCAACATAGATGA
The DNA here is from genome assembly GCA_016201195.1 of Acidobacteriota bacterium. Lineage (GTDB taxonomy): Bacteria > Acidobacteriota > Terriglobia > Bryobacterales > JACQDG01 > JACQDI01. The sequence goes on from JACQDI010000967.1 coordinate 1,714, forward strand.
ACGCCCGCAGCCGGCGCGGCCCCGAGGCTTGGAAAAAGTCGCGCTTTGCTTCCACGCTCATGCAGGCAAAATAGTTTCGCGGGCATTGAATCAGCAAGCAAATCTGTCGGGCGGACAAGGCGCGGCCGCGCCGCCGAAAAGAATTTTGTCCGCTTTTGACCGCCGGCGGGTCTTTAATGGTGAAGGCAATGACAGAAAGCCAACAATTGCTGGCCGAGTATGGGGCGACGGGTTCGGAGACCGCCTTCCGCGAGCTGGTGGCGCGTTACGTGGACCTGGTCCACTCCGCCGCCGTCCGCCTGGTGAACGGCGACACCCACCTGGCCGAGGACATCACGCAAACTGTTTTTGCGGACTTGGCGTGGAAG
>JACQDI010000038.1 GCA_016201195.1 Acidobacteriota bacterium
CACCTTCAAGGATGAAACCGGCAAACCGGTGAGCAGTTCCAAGTATATTGAAGTTCATTTCCGCGACGGCAAAGTTGTGGAGATGGGAAATGAGTTTGGGCTGGGACGCAAGTAGAACCCGCGGCGTTCACGGCTCTGCAAGCAGCTCGTCAACAGTCCAGTAGCCGGTCCGGTTCCGGGTGGCGGCGCGGACGCGGCCGACGGTCGCCGGCAAGATCGGCGCGCTCGCCTCGCCGAAGCGCTTGCGAACAAACGACAGCAGGGAAGCAATGTCGGCGTCCGTCAAGACCTGTCCGAATCCCGGCATTTCCTGATTGTAGGTCTTGTCGTGTACTCGAATGGCCCCCCGGAGACCGTGCAGGACGATTTTTATCAGCCGGTCTTCAGGACCCGCCACCCAGGAAGAGCCCTCCAACGGCGGAGCTTCGCCCGCCATCCCCGGGGCGTCGTTCAGGTGGCAGGCCGCACAGTAGGTTGCGAACTGGGTTCTGCCCGGATCTGCATACAGCATACTAGTGTGACTTCGGCTGGCCGCGCATCCAGCCAGCAGCGAGGCAAGCCAGAAACCGGTCGCAGAAAGGACGAGAGGGAGCTCTCGTATCAGGCGGGCTGTAGGGACCCACGGGATCTGGTTTCTGGCATGATGGCGGCAGCCACTCGCGTCCGTGAAGGACGTTTTGTGGCGCCTGCGGACGCATACAATCACGAGCGTTGCCATGTCCCGAAACATCGGCAAACCGTGCAAGTGGGTCTCACGCAATCGTCAATTCCGCTCAGCCTTCTCTCCGCTTCGGCCTCCGGTTCGACTCCAGCACCTTCTTGCGCAGCCGGATCGACTGCGGGGTCACCTCCACCAGCTCGTCGTCGTTGACGAACTCGATGGCCTGCTCGAGGTTCAAGGTGCGGAAGGGGATCAGGCGGATTGCTTCATCGGCGGTGGAGGCCCGCATGTTGGTGAGCTTCTTCTCCTTGACCACGTTGACGTCGAGGTCGGCGGGGCGGGAATTCTCGCCGACGATCATACCTTCGTAGACCTCCACGCCCGGCCCCGCTAACAGCTCGCCGCGCTCCTGCAAGTTATACAGGGAGTATCCGGTGGTGCGGCCGGCGCGGTCGGCCACCAGCGCCCCGGTGGGCCGCATCGGGATCTCGCCCTGCCAGGGCATGTAGCCCTCGAACAGGGAATTCATGACCGCGGTGCCGCGCGTGTCGGTCATCAACTGGCTGCGCAGCCCGATCAGGCCGCGCGAGGGCACGGTGAATTCCATGCGCACCCGGCCGCTGTTGTTGTTGATCATCTTGGTCATCTGGCCTTTGCGCAGGCCGAGCATCTCGATCACCAGCCCGGTGAAGGCTTCCGCGCAGTCCACCACCAGCGTCTCGACCGGCTCGCTCAACACCCCGTTAATAGATCGGGTCAGGATCTGCGGCTTGCCCACCGCCAGCTCGTAGCCCTCGCGGCGCATGGTCTCAATCAGGATGGCCAGTTGCAGCTCCCCGCGCCCCATCACCTGGAAGGTGTCGGTCGACTCCATCCCCTCGACCCGGATCGAGACGTTGGTGAGCAGCTCTTTTTGCAGCCGCTCCCGCAGGTGGCGCGAGGTGACGAAGCGGCCTTCGCGGCCGGAAAACGGCGAGGTGTTGATGGTGAAGGCCATGCCGATGGTCGGCTCATCAATCTGCAGCGGTTCGAGCGGCGAGGGGGTCTCGGCGGAGGTGATGGTTTCGCCGATGGTGATCCCTTCCACGCCGGCGATAGCCACGATGTCGCCGGTGCGGGCGGTCTCGATGTCGATCCGCTCCAGGCCCTCGAAGCTGAACAGCTTGGTGATGCGCGTCGTCTGGAGGCTGCCGTCACGCTTGACGATGCCCGCCTCCGCTCCGTTCCGCAGCTCGCCCTGGAAGACGCGCCCGATGGCCAGGCGTCCCAGGTAGTCGCTGTAGTCGAGGTTGGCTACCAGCAGTTGCAGCGGGGCGGCGGGATCCCCGGACGGCGCGGGAATGGACTTCACAATGGCGTCGAACAGCGGCCGCAGGTCCGTTCCCGGCTCTTCAGCCGTGCAACTGGCGAGGCCAGCACGGGCATTGCAATAGAGCACCGGGAAGTTCAGTTGCTCGTCGTTGGCCCCCAGATCGATGAACAAGTCGTAGATCTCGTCCAGCACCTCGGCCGGGCGGGCGTCGGCCCGGTCGATCTTGTTGATGACGACGATGAGGGCGAGGCGCGCTTCGAGCGCCTTGCGCAGCACGTAGCGGGTCTGGGGCAGCGGGCCTTCGCTCGCATCCACCAGCAGCATGGCGCCGTCCACCAGCTCCAGCGCCCTCTCCACCTCCCCGCCGAAGTCGCTGTGGCCGGGGGTGTCGACGATGTTGATTTTCACACCGTTGTAGGGGACCGCGGTGTTCTTGGCCAGGATGGTGATACCTCGCTCGCGCTCCAGGTCATTTGAATCCATCACCCGCTCGGCCACCTGCTGGTGGGAGCGGAAGATCCCGCTCTGGTGCAGCATGGCGTCCACCAGGGTGGTCTTGCCGTGGTCTACGTGGGCGATGATGGCAATGTTGCGGAACACTCTCCTCATGATCCCACGATTCGCCCGGGCCCCGCCTAAGATCTTGAAAATACAAGGGGAAACGGGAGAGGGCCGCTTGTTCGGCGGGATGCGGCATGGTACCCTGAGAGTGGCGGGCTCACAACCGGGCTAGTACCGTTTGCGTCCTCCATTATTGGGCGGGCCGGCAAAGGAGTGGTATCTCCAGGCATGAACCTCCGTTCGTTGTTCAGTGTATTCTCGAGCGATCTGGCCATCGACCTAGGAACCGCGAATACTCTGGTATTCGCGCGTGGCAAGGGGATCGTGGTCGATGAGCCGTCCATCGTCGCCATCAACAAGAACACCGGCGAGATCGAGGCGGTGGGCAAGGAGGCCAAGGAGATGCTCGGCCGCACGCCGGGCAACATCGTGGCCATCCGGCCGATGAAGGATGGCGTGATCGCGGATTTCAAGGTCACCGAGAAGATGCTGAACTACTTCATCCAGAAGGCGCACAACCGTAAGATGCTGGTGCACCCGCGGATCGTCATCGGCGTGCCCAGCGAGATCACGCAGGTGGAAAAGCGCGCGGTGATGGACTCCGCCTACCGCGCGCAGGCGAGCGAGGTGCACCTGGTGGAGCAGGCCATGGTGGCGGCCATTGGCGCAGGGCTGCCCATCACCGAGCCCTCGGGCAACATGGTGGTGGATATCGGCGGCGGCACCACCGACGTGGCGGTCATCTCGCTTTCCGGCATCGTCTACTCGCGCTCGGTGCGCGTGGCCGGCAACGAGATGGACGAGGCGGTGATGCAATACCTGAAGCGGAAGTACAACCTGCTGATCGGCGAGCGCACCGCCGAGCAGGTGAAGATCGAGATCGGCTCGGCCTACCCGCTCGACAAGCCGCTGACCATGGAGATCAAGGGGCGCAACCTAATCGAGGGCGTGCCCAAGACGGTGACCGTGGGCGACAGCGAGATTCGTGAGTCGCTGTCGGAATGCATCGCCACCATCATGAACGCCATTCGGGTGGCGCTCGAGCGCACGCCGCCGGAGCTGAGCGCCGACATCAGCGACCGCGGCATCGTGCTGACCGGCGGCGGCGCGCTGCTGCGGAACCTGGACAAACGCATCCGCGAGGAAACCGGGCTGCCCGTCTCCATCGCCGAGAACCCGCTGGCCTCGGTGGTGCTGGGGACCGGCAAGATGCTCAGCGACTTTAAGCTGTTGCGGAAGATTTCGATCGACTAAATGCGGATCGTGGATCGTAGAACGTGGATCGTGGACAGAACGGCTCGAGAAGTTCCACGTTCCACGATCCACGATCCACGCTCCTGAAAGATGGAAACGTTTCTCGCCCGTTACCGCAACCTGACCGTGCTGGCGGTGGCGATCTTCACCCAGCTCATCCTGCTGGGCTACCAGATCCGCAGCGACCGGGACGTGCGGCTGATCCGGATCTGGGGGGTGACGGCCATCACCCCGGTGGCGCGGGTGGTGCATGGCGGCCACGAGCTGGTAGCCGGGCTGTGGAGCAACTATGTCTGGCTGCGCGGCGCCCAGCGCCAGAATACCCAGTTGCGGGCCGACTTGGACCGGCTCAAGCTGGAGAACCAGTCGCTGCGCAACGCGCTCGGCGCCGCTGACCGCCTCAAGGTCCTGGCAGCCTACCAGCAGAACACCCCGTCGCAGACCTTGGTCGCGTCGGTGATCGGGACCGGCGCCAACCCCAACTCACGCGTCGTCTTCCTCGACAAAGGCTCCGGCTCCGGCGTGCAGCCAGGTGTGGCGGTGATCACCCCGGACGGCATCGTGGGCAAGGTGCAGGCGGTGTTCCCTACCTCCTCGCTGGTGCTGGTGATCAGCGATTCCTCCTCCGCGGTGGGCGTGATCCTGGAGAAAAGCCGGGTGCACGGGGTGATGAAGGGCACCGGCGTAAGCGAAGCACGCCTCGACTACATCCCCAACGAGGAGAAGGTCGGCCCCGGCGAAAAAGTCTACACGTCGGGCGAGGACCGGATCTATCCCAAGGGCCTGCTGGCCGGTGTCGTCGCCCGCGCGCAGCCGGGCCGGGATTTCCAGGACATCACCCTGCAACCCGGGGCCCGGCTGAATCGGCTGGAGGAGGTGCTGGTGGTAGTCCAGGGGGTGCACCAGGACCTCCCCGACAAGATGCCTCGCGCCCAGGCGCCGGCGGTCTTGTTGCCTTCGCCGCCGCCCGAGGCGAGCAATCCGCTGGAGCTTGCTCCCGAGCCTCAGCGGCCCGCCGCCCCTGACGGCTATACCCCGCAGACCGACGCCGACAAGCTGAAGAAGCGGTACCGCGAGCTGGGCGCCATGCAAGGGCACACCTTCGGCGAGGGCCTGCCCGGATCGAAACCGCCGGATTTTAACCTGGGCTGGACCCCGCCGGCGAAGCGCCCGGAAGCCCAGCCCAAACCTTGATCATGCAGGCGAGCGTCAAGCAACTGATCGAGGCCGACATCAACCGCCTCCATCCGTGGATCGCGGTGGCGGCGGTGGTGGCCGCCTTGCTGTTGCAAGCGTATCTGCCGTTGCTGCCGGTCGTCTCGAGCTACGCCAACATGGCCGACCTGCCGCTGCTGGTGGCCATCTACCTGGCCCTGCTGCGGCGCAACCCGGTGGCCGGGTTGCTGATCGGCATGGGGATCGGCCTGGCCCAGGACAGCCTCTCCCACGGCCCCATCGGCCTCTACGGCATTATCAAGACCCTCGTGGCGTATACCTGCTCGTCGCTGACGCTGGTGCTGGCCGTGGAGTCCCTGGGGACTCGCGTGATTCTGGTCTGCGGGTTCTATGTGGTTCATCAGGGAATGTTCTGGCTGCTGGAACGGGTTCTGCTGGGCCAGGCGGTGGACTTTGCCTGGCAGCGCACTTTCCTGCTGGCCTTTATCAACGGCTCGCTCGCGCTGGTGCTTTACCGGTTCCTGGACCGGTTCCGGGAGAGGACCTGATGGCAACGCCGGGAAGCCCGCTCGATCGAGAAAAAAGCAAGCTGGCGCAGGCGAGGATCGCCGTCTTGCAGTACCTGTGCCTCGGGGTGTTCCTCTACCTGGTCTCGGGATTCTGGCAGTTGCAGGTGCAGAGTCCCGACCTCTACATGGAACAGGCCGAGCGGAACCGCGTAAAGTGGCTTCCCCTGCTCGCCCCACGGGGCAAGATCCTCGACCGGGACGGCCGTCTCCTGGCCGACAACCATTCCACGTTCAGCGTCATCCTCTCCCGCACCAACTACGACCCGTCTCATCTGCGGGTAATCGCCGACGGGCTGAATCTGCCTTACGAAGAAATCGAGAGCCGGTTGCGGCGCTCCCGGAACATGCCGGAATACGAGGCGCTGGTGATCAAGAACGGCCTCACCCAGGCCGAGGTCGCCTTCGTCGAGGCGCACCACTCGGAGTTTCCAGAGCTGGAACTGATCCGCTCCCAACGCCGCCTCTACCCCGCCGACGGCTTCGCCTCGCACCTGATCGGGTACGTGGGCGAGGTGAGCGAGGCCGAGCTGAACCAGCCGGAGTTCGCCATGTACGAGCCGGGGGCAGTGGTGGGCAAAGCAGGGATCGAGCGGCAGTATAACGACATCCTGAGCGGGGTCGACGGCCGGCGCCAGGTGGTGGTGGACAGCCGCGGCAAGGAGCGCGGGGTCATCGGCATCAAGGACGCGAAACCCGGCCGCAGCATCCGGCTCACCATCGACCTGGACCTGCAAACCGCCGCCGAACTGGCCATGGAGGGCAAGAACGGCGCGGTGGTGGCGCTCGACCCGCGCAACGGCGAGGTGCTGGCCCTGGTCAGCACTCCCAACTACGACCCCAACAAGTTCGCCGGCCGGATTCGCGCCGCCGACTGGAAAGAGCTGATCTCGAACCCGGATCATCCCCTGCTGAACCGGGCCATCCAGGCGCAGCTTGCGCCCGGCTCTACCTTCAAGCCGTTTGTGGCGCTGGCGGGCCTTGAAAGCGAAGCGATCGACGAGAATTTTACGGTGCACTGCGGCGGCGGGGCGACTTTCTACGGCCGCTACTTCAAGTGCCATGTGAAGTCCGGGCATGGAGCCGTGTCGCTCCACAGAGGGATCGCCCAATCCTGTGACGTGTACTTCTACAACGTAGGAAATCGCACCGGCATCGACAAGATCGCCGAATACGCCGAGGCGGCCGGGCTCGGGCGCCGCACGGGCATCGACCTGCCCCACGAGGAAGAAGGCACCATGCCGTCCACGAAGTGGAAGCTACGAAACTTCCGCCAGAAGTGGTACGCCGGGGAAACGATCTCCGTTGCCATCGGGCAAGGCGCCGTCACCGTTACGCCGATCCAATTGGCGGTCGCCTACGGCGGGGTGCTCCAGGGCGGGGTCTGGAACAAGCCGCACCTGGTGCCCTACGACGAAATGCTGGAGCTGCGTCCGGCCTTTCACGCGGAAGCGCCTCGCGTCTACCCGATCTCGCTCGTGAACGAAGGCAAAATCGCCAGCGGCCTTTGGGCGGTGGTGAATGAGGGCGGCACCGGCGTGCGCGCCCGCATCCCCGGCTACGATGTGCTGGGCAAAACGGGCAGCGCCCAGGTGGCCTCGGCCGAGCTGGCCAAGGCCAGGAAAACCGAAAAGGAGCTGAAAGACAACGCCTGGTTCATGGGGGCGGTGCCGCGCGACAACCCGGAGATTGTCGTGGTGGCGCTGTTTGAGCGCGGCGAACACGGCATGCTCGCCGCCCCCATCGTGCGGGACGTCTTAAAGGCGTACCTGGACAAGAAGATCCGGCGCCAGTGGACCGAGCGCCAGGAGCCTCCCGCGGCGCCACAGCCGGTGGTGGTGGGAGCGGTGCGATGACCCGGTATTCCTCCATCCGCAACCTGGACTGGACTCTGCTGGCGTTCGTGCTGGCCATCGCCACGCTGGGGGTTCTGCAAATCTATAGCGCCACGCGCAACACAGTCTGGCGGG
>JACQDI010000968.1 GCA_016201195.1 Acidobacteriota bacterium
CACAGAGATCTACGATTCATAGAGAACTCCTGCCATTGCGATCTTGCCAGGAAGGACGCACTTTCCCCCCTTTCCTCCCATTGAGGCGATTGTATCCGAATTTGCTATCATCCGCTCATGCAGCGACGTAAATTTTTTCAATCCCTGGCCGCGGCCAGGGCGTCTTCCCGCCTGGCTTCGGCGGCTGACCATGCTATGCGCCATGCCCAACGCCATCTACGTCGAGAGCGGCAGCCTGCGGGGCGAATCCAGCCACGTCGAGAAGCAGCGCCTGATCGACGGCGCCATCCTCGCGCCGGAGGGTCTGGGCATGGGGAGCGAGCTGCGCCCGGATTTTATTGCCAAAAACAAGGCGTAAAGCAATCGGCCGCGGCCATCACAGCCCCGATCGCTCGCGCCGCTTTTCAACCTCGGTGTGCAGGCGCTCGTATTCGGCGTTGAACTCGCAGCCCACCATCACGATCAGGTTGACGAGATACATCCAGATCAGCAGCACTACGGCGGTCGAGATGCTGCCGTAAAGGTCGCGATACCGCGCCACGTTCTTGACATACCAGGCGAACAACAGCGTGGCCGGCAGCCACAGCACGGTGGCCAGCACCGCCCCCGGCCACACGAAACGCCACCGCTGCGGGCGATTGGGGCCGACGTAATACAGCAGCCCGATCACGAACCCACTGGTGCCCAGCGAGAGGACCCAGCGCACCGCTTTTCCGGCGAACCGGACCAAGTCGGAGACCTCGCGCAAGTTGGCCAGCAGCCAGTTCTCGATCTGTTGCCCGAAGAAAAGCAGTAGCGTGGCCGCCAGCAGCGGCACGCCGGAGAGCGCCAGCAGCGCCAGGCCGACGAGGCGCGCCCGCACGAGCGAGCGGGTGGTCGGGATGCGGTACGCGACCCGAAAACCCTCGACCAGGCTCAGCATCACGTTGGACGCCGACCAGATGGCCACCAGCCAGGCCCCGGTCAGCAGGCCCACGGTCCGCGCCCCCTGCACGGTCAGATACTGCGCGGCCAGCCGGTAGGATTCGGGCGGCAGCACCCGGCCCAGCGCGTCGGCGATCTCATCCATCACCGCTTTGGTCACGACGCTCTGGCGAAACAGTAACGAGGCGACCACCATCAAACCGGGGAAGAACGACAGCACCGAGGAGTAGGCGGCGCTCTTGGCGATCTCGAAGCAGTTGTCGTTGAACGCTCCCACCACGGCCCGGTTTACCAGGAACAGGAATCTGCGGAAGGTCATCACTGCGTTCTCTAGTGTAGCGGATCGTGGATCGTGGACCGTGGAACGTGGGCTGGAGAGCGGACGACTATGTTTCACGTGGCACAATCTTGACAAAAGGCGAAGAAAAAGCGAAAATCGGGCATGCTCTCCCCGGCCCCGGCGCCGCTCGTCGGCATTGCGCGGCTTGCGGCCGAGAGCCCGTTGCTGGAGGCCAAATCGCGTGTCGAGTACTTCGAGCTTCCCGCCCGCAGCATTGTCAACAAGTGCTCCAGCCCGCGCATGCCCTTCCCTTACACCATCAACCCCTATCGGGGCTGCGAGTTTGGGTGCCGCTACTGTTACGCTCGCTATACCCACGAGTTCATGGGGATGGAAGACGGGCGGCTGTTCGAAGAGCGAATCTACGCCAAAGCGGGGGCGGCCGAGCTGCTGCGGCAGGAGCTGCGCCACCTGCCCGAGGGGCACATCGCCATCGGCACCAGCACCGATCCTTACCAACCGGCCGAGAGGCGCTTCGAGGTGACGCGGCGCATCCTGGAGGTGTTTGCGGGCGAGCGCGGGCGCTCGCTTTCGATCACCACCAAGTCGAACCTGATCGAGCGAGACGTCGAGTTGCTGGCGCAGATCGCCCGGGCGAACGTGCTGCACATCAACATGACCATCACGACGCTCGACGCGGACCTAGCACGCAAGCTCGAGCCGCAGGCTCCACGCCCGGACCTCCGACTGGCGGCGGTGCGGGCGCTGACCGGCGCGGGGCTTTCGGTCGGAGTGTTTCTGAACCCGATCCTGCCGGGCCTGACCGACGGCGTGGTCAACCTGGACGCGGTGGCCGCGGCGGCGAAACAGGCTGGGGCCGGCTACCTGGGGGGCGGCGTGCTGTTCCTGATGCCGTCGGCGCAGAAGGTGTTCTTCCCGTTCCTCGATGCCGAGTTTCCCGAGTTGGCGCCCCGTTACCGCGCCCGCTTCGCGCGCAACCCCTACCTGCGCGGCGAGTACCTGCGGATGATCCGCGAGCGTGTGCGGCGCATCCGCGCCCGGCACGGCCTCGCCGCCGCGCCCACCGAATATACCCCGGAGCTGGAGCCGGAGAAGCAGTTGCCGCTGTTTGTCTGACGCGGTATCCTCATACCGAATGCGTTGGGGACTGGCTCTGATCTGGGTCGTTCCGCTGGTCGCCGCGGACTCGGGGGAATTCTTCGAAACGCGCGTCCGCCCGGTGCTGGCGAAGAACTGCTTCACGTGCCACACGACTGCCAAGATGGGCGGCCTCGAGATGAAGTCCCGTGAGTCGCTGCTCAAGGGAGGAAACTCGGGCGCGGCCATCACCCCGGGGCGGCCCGACGAGAGCCTGCTCGTCCAGGCGGTGCGGCAGACCCATGCGCGGCTGAAAATGCCGCCCACCGGAAAGCTCAACGACGAAGAAATCGCGGATCTGGCCGCCTGGGTGAGAGACGGCGCCGTGTGGCCCGACGCTCACAGCCCGTCACCGGCGGCCTTCTGGTCCTTCCAGCCGGTGCGCAAGCCGGATTTACCGAAGGTGAAAGGCAAGTCGTGGCCCAAGGCGCCGGTCGATTTCTTTATCCTCTCGGCCCTCGAAGCTCGTGGCCTCCAGCCGGTGCGGCCGGCCGACAAGCGGGCGCTGATCCGCCGCGCCAGCTACGATCTGACCGGCCTTCCCCCCACGCCGGAAGAGGTTGACGCGTTCCTGAAGGATCGCTCGCCCAAAGCCTTTGCCAAGGTTGTCGACCGGCTGCTGGCCTCGCCGCACTACGGCGAGCGGTGGGGCCGCCACTGGCTCGACATCGCCCGCTACTCCGACGACAAGTTGAACTCAACCCAGGACGAGCCGTACCCCAACGCCTTCCGCTACCGCGACTGGGTGATCCAGGCCTTCAACCAGGACATGCCGTACGACCTGTTCGTGAAGGCGCAGATCGCTGGGGATCTGCTGCCAGATCCGGACAAATACGCCGCCGGGCTCGGTTTCTACGCCCTGCGCCCGGAGTTCACCGATGACCGCGTGGACGCCACCACGCGCGGCTTCCTCGGCCTGACCGTCGCCTGCGCCCAGTGCCACGACCACAAGTTCGATCCCATCCCTACCAAGGATTACTACTCGTTGCTCGGCGTGTTCATGAGCACCGAGAACCGCGAGATCCCGCTCGCCCCGCAGGACGTGGTCGCCGAATACAAGAAAAGGAAGAAGAAGGTTGATGACCAGGAAGCGGCCATCAAAGAATTCATCCAGACGCAAAGCACCCAGCTCGGCGAGATCCTGGGGGCTCAGACTTCCCGGTACCTGATGGCCGCGCGAAGCGGGGAGAAGCCCGCGAGCCTCGACGCGGAAACACTGGAGCGCTGGGGCAAGTATCTCAAGGGCGGGCCCAAAGAGCATCCTTATTTGAAGGCTTTCGAGGAAGCCCGCTCCGACGAGGAAGCGCAAAAGGCGGCTGACGCGTTTCAAGACCTGGTGCTCGCCGTGCTACGCGAGAAGAAGGAGGTCGACGAGAAGAACCTGATCCTGCTCGGCGGCAACAAGGAGCGCCGCAACCTGGCCAACGCCAACCTGGTCTCGCTCGAGCGCGACAAGTATTTTCTGTGGCGCGACCTGTTCTCCGAGCGGCGCGGCAACCTTTCGTTCACCTTCACGGGCGGCGTTCTCTACTACGGGGAGAAGCAAATCGACCGCTTCTTACAGGGACAGTGGAAGATGCACCTGGAGTCGCTGCGGGCCCAGCTCGCGGCGTTGAAGAACGACCTGCCGGCCCAGTATCCGTTCCTGCACGCCATAAAAGATGTGGCCAAGCCCACGAACCAGCGCGTGCAGATTCGCGGCAGCCGCGACAACCTGGGCGAGGAAGCGCCGCGCCGCTTCCTGG
>JACQDI010000008.1 GCA_016201195.1 Acidobacteriota bacterium
CGACTATCGCGGCGGCGTCGCCTGGTTCCACAACCTGGGCGCATCGCTCGGCGGCGAGTCGCCCGGCGCCTTCGCCGAGTTCAACATGGACGGCGTTTTTCTAAGCCGCTTCCAAAACAACTTCATCACCTACTGGCAGGCGCGTCCTGGCTATCGCCTGCCTCAGTTTGGTATCTGGCGCGCCCAGCTTTTCTGGAACGCCAACGTCACCTTCGACCGCCGCCGTGAGTATTACGCCAACTTTGTGGAATTCGGTCCGGGCTTCCGTTTCCGGCTTCCCAACCTGTCGCCGCCGCTGGATGTGACCATCAGTGTGCTGCGGGGCGTGTACCTGGTCAACCTGTTCAACCCGGGAAAGCCCAACTTCTATGACCTGCGCGTGGGCCTTTGGTATTCTGTGGCTCGCTAGCGCGGCAGCGGGCCAGGGATGGCCGCGTATTTTGTCGGTGGTCGGCCTGGGTCCGGCCGCGTTCACCACCGTCGAGGGCGGCTCGCCGCAAGCTCGGGACCTTGGCTTCCGCCCAACGGACAAGACCATCCGCGTGGCCGCCGTCGAGGAACTCCGCGACCCGCAGCTCGAGGTGATTTGGGAACAGCCTCTCACCCTTCCAGTCTACGAACTGCCCGCCGGAGCGGAGGTTTTCACGCGCGAGAAGTACACCCGCGCCCCGCTGGTGGCCGGGTTGCGATCCGGCGACCGGCCCGTGTTGTGGACGGCGGCGGGCGTGGGCGAGAAAGGCTACGAGCGGTTCCCCTATTTGTTGCAGGCGCTGGCCGGCCTCGGCGTCGAGTTTCCGTTTCGCGGCGCGCGCACCTGGGCTTTCTTCGACTCCTCCTACCGCTTGCGAGCGGACCCGGACTTCCTGGCCCGCCGCTGGCGCGCCGCCGGCATCGCCGCCATTCACGCCGCCGCCTGGCATTTCTACGAACCGGAGGCAGCGCGCGACGCCTATCTCGCGAACCTCATCGAGGCCTGCCACCGCCAGGGCGTCCTGGTCTACGCGTGGCTCGAGCTGCCGCACGTCAGCGAAAAATTCTGGGACGACCGCCCGGCCTGCCGTGAGAAAACGGCGATCCTGCAGGACGCCCACCTCGACTGGCGGAAGCTGATCAACCTGGCCGATCCCGAATGCTCCCGCGACGTCGAAGCCGGCGTTGCCGCCCTGCTCCGGCGCTTCGATTGGGACGGCGTCAACCTGGCCGAGCTGTATTTCGAATCCATCCACGGCGCTCAGGACCCGCAGCGGTTCACGCCGATGAATGAAACCATCCGAGCCGCATTCCGGCAGCAGGCCGGTTTCGATCCGCTCGAGCTCTTCCGGCGCGATTCCCCGCATTATTGGGAGCGCGACCGCCCCGCCTGGAGCCGCTTTGTCGACTACCGGGCCGCCCTCACCCGCCGCCTGCAGGAACACTGGCTGGCCCGCGTGCGCGCCTGGCGCCCCGACCTGGACCTGGCGTTGACCCACATCGACGATCGCTTCGACCCCCGCATGCGGGAGTCGCTGGGGGCGGACGCGGCGGCGCTGCTGCCGCTCGCCGAGCGCCTCGATTTCACCTTCATCATCGAGGATCCCGCCACCGTCTGGCACCTGGGGCCGGAACGCTACCCGGAGATCGCCCGGCGCTACGCCGCGCTGACCCCCTTCGCCAGCCGCCTGGCGGTCGATATCAACATCGTCGAGCGCTACCAGAACGTCTATCCCACAAAAAAACAGACCGGGACCGAATTGTTTCAACTGCTCCACCTGGCCAGCGGCTCCTTCGCGCGGGTCATGCTCTATTTCGAGCAATCGATCGCTCGCGCCGACTACGACCTGCTGGCGGCCGCTTCCGCCGCTGTCCGCCGGATGGAGCCCGCGGGGGACGGCTGGCGACTGGAAGCCGCGCAGACCGCCGGCGTGCGCTGGAAGGGAGCAGCGAAGCTCGACGGCCGGTCCTGGCCGGCCACCGACGGGGAAACGGTCTGGATTCCACCTGGACAGCACCTGGTGGAGAAGGATACGGTCGCGGCGCCGGTGCGCCTGCTGCAACTGAACGCGGATCTGCTCGACGCTCGCGTAGTCGCGCGCGGGGTGGAGTTCGACTACCGCTCCCCGAGCCGCGCGGCCGCGTTGGTGGACTGCCGGCCCGCCCGCATCCTGGTTGACGGCCAGCCGGTCGCGGCGACGGTCCTCGAGGCCGATCACCACTTCACCGTCCTGCTCCCTCCGGGCCGCCGCACGGCGCGGATTCTTTCCGGCGAGGGATGGTAACATGATCTTCACATGCCGGATTCGAACACGCCAGAAATCCCCAACCGGCTGTACTTCCGTATCGGCGACGTCAGCGAGTTGCTGGGCGTGGAGCCGTATGTGCTGCGCTTCTGGGAAACCGAGTTCCCGACGCTGCAGCCCCGCAAGGGCAAGACCGGCCATCGCGAGTACAAGCGCAAGGACGTGGAACTCCTGCTCGAAATCAAGCGCTTGCTCTATGACGAGGGGTTCACCATCTCCGGCGCCCGCAAGGCGCTCAAGGACCGCGGACGCTCCGCCCGCAAGAAGCTGGCCGCCGCCGGGCAGTCCCAAATGGCGTTGATCCAGGAGCCGCCCAAGCTGGGGACGGCGCTGGCCAGAGTTAAGAAAGAACTTCAGGAAATCATCTCTATCCTAAAGAAAAATAAGTGAGCTCTAGATGGAGCCGGACCTTGATTACCTGCCGCTGAAACCGCGCCGCCTGGACTGGGGGATGGGCTGCGTGGGCGCCGGCTTCATCATGCGCGACTGCCACCTGGTGGCCTACCGCAACGCCGGCTTTCGCGTGGTGGCCATCGCCACCAGGCCGCAAGGCCGGGCGCGCGCCGAGGAGGTCGCCCGCTTGCGCGGCATCCCCCGCGTCTATTCGACCGTGGAGGAGTTGCTCGAGGACCCGGAAGTGGAGATCGTCGACGTCGCCGTGCCGCCCCACGCCCAGCTCGACGTGATGCGCCGTATCACGGCCGCACGCCGCCGGCCCAAGGGGGTGCTCGCCCAGAAGCCCCTGGGCCAGAACTACGCTGAGGCGCTTGAGATCGTCGAGCGGTGCGAGCAGGCGGGCATCGTCCTCGCCGTCAACCAGAACATGCGTTACGACCACAGCGTCCGGGCCCTGCGCTCGCTGCTCGGCCGCGGCGAGCTGGGCGAGCCGGTGCTCGCCACCATCGACATGCGGGCCATTCCCCACTGGATGCCCTGGCACCAGGACTATGGCTGGCTCACTCTGCGCGTAATGAGCATTCATCACCTGTTCTGGAATACGATAACGGGTTGCGCTGCTCGGCTTGGGACGACGTGTGGACCGGCCCGGCCCGCGAAGGCGCTGCCTCCGACATTTACATCCGCTGGCGCGTGGAGGGCGCCGACGGCCTCGCCTGCGGCACGATTGGCTGGCCGCGCTATCCGGAGCGCGCGCCCAGCACCTTGCGCTACACCACCAAGAAGCGGCCGGGCGAGTGGATCGAGCCGCGCTGGGAGCAGGCCTGGTTCCCCGACGCCTTCGAGGGAACCATGGCCCAGCTCCTGGTGGCGGTCGAAAACCACACTGTGCCGGAAATCAGCGGTCGCGATAACCTGAAGACCATGGCCCTGGTCGACGCCGCCTACCGCAGCGCCGCCGAACACCGCGCCATCGAGGTGTCATCATGAAGCTCGGATTGATCAACTCCGCCTGGGCTCAAACCGGCCGCGAGACCTCCTTCGGTATTATAAAGACTAAGGAGCTGGGTTTTGACTCCATCGATATCTTCACCGACCCGCTGGAAGCCGACCGCGCGGAGCGGGAGCTGATTCGCCGCACCGCCGCCGAGTGCGGCCTGCCTATCGTCTCCGTCTGCTGCGTGGCCACGGGCCTGATTGATTTCAACCCCTCCGTCCAGAGGTTTCACGTGGAACGTTGCAGGGCTTATCTCGACCTCGTCGCCGAGTTCAGGGCGACCAACCTGCTGCTGGTGCTGGGCGAGTATATCTGGCAGCGCGAGGTGATTCCGCCCGAGGAGCAGTGGCAGACCGGCGTGCGCAATGCCCGGATCCTCGGCGAGCACGCCCGCTCCCTCGGCGTCCGCATTGCGCTCGAGCTGGAGCCGTTCCACGAATCCCTGCTCAACAGCGTGGAGGAGATGGTGCGCTTCATCGGCGACGTGGGGATGCCGGACACGGTCCGCGCCAACTGCGACATCTCCCACCTCCACCTGGTCCGCACGCCGTTCGAGAAAGTTGGGGCGCTCCAGGGCCTGATCGAGCACGTGCATCTTTCCGACTGCAACGGTCGCACTCACGGCGACCTGCCCCCCGGCCGCGGCGTCACGCCCATACAGGACTACCTCCAAGCCATCCGCTCCACCGGCTACGACGGCGCAGTCAGCATCGAGCTGGAGTATTCCCCGGAGCCGGACAAGATCGAGGCGTGGGTCGCGGAGGCTTACCGGGAGACGGATAAGATCATGCGGAACTTGGGATGCAGATAAGCACGGCCGCCCTTAATTCCATATAGAATGCCTTGTGACGCCTGGACGTGACCGAGCATTCTGATTGGCGGCCCACGCCGCGGCCGGCGCTGGTGCGCCCTGCGATGGGGGGAGTGTTCCTGCTGGGCGGGTGCCTTGCCTCCCTGGGCGCGTTGCTACCGGTGTGGGCCTACTACATGCATTCCGACCTGGCTACGGCGGGGCACTATTTTCTGGTGCTCGCCCTGGGCATCGTGGTGGCTTTGATGCTCGCGCGGCGAGCGATCGAGAAGCTGGGCCTGCCGGACCTGCTGGGCTGGTCCTGCCTTGTCGGGGGCGTTTCCGTACTGATGCTGGCCCCGATTCTCTCCTCGGTGGTGCTGATCGCACCGCTTTTGCTTCTCGGACTGTCGCTGGGCATGCTGGCGGCGGGCGTCTGCCGGCTTCTGTTCGAAGCGCTCACCCCCTCCTTCGCGGCCCCCGTCCTGACCCTGGCCGGCGCGTGCTTTGGAACCGGGGCGGTGGGCTTTGTGTTGTGGGTCTGGGCGACC
>JACQDI010000969.1 GCA_016201195.1 Acidobacteriota bacterium
CGGCGTCGGTCGAAGAGAACTTGACCCAGCGGGTGACATCCTCGGTGTGGCCGTCGGAGTAGCGCGCGCGCACCAGGACTTGCTGCTCAGCGCCTGGCTCGAGGCGAGCTGAGGCGGGCAAGATGTCCACTCCCTGGATGCGGGCGTCGGAGTCGGAGGGCGCCGGGGCGCCGGAGGCGATCCAATCGACGATCGTGTTGTACTCCGGCGATCCCACGTCGAAGCGCTTTCCACCCCCGTGAGGAATGGCCAGCGTCGGCTTCAGCAGCATCAGGCTGCGGGCCGGCTCCATCAGCGACACGCGGCGCCCGATGCCCTCGCGCGTAAGCACCTGGTGATCGGTGTCCGGATCGTAGCCGCGCAGGGTCAGCTTGAAGCCATTCTTGCCGGCGAGCGCCCCGTGGCAGGCGCCCGCGTTGCAGCCGACCTTGGTGAGCACCGGGATCACGTGGTTGCGGAAGCTCGGGACGGCGGAGCCGCCGAAGCCTCGCACCTGAACGCGGACGCCGGCCTTGCTCGCGCCGAGCGTGGCGGTGACGGTGGTCGAGCCGTCGGAGACGGGACGCAGGAAGCCGTCCCGGTCGACCGTGGCGATCTTGGGGTCGGCCGAGATCAGACGCACAGTCGCCGTTACATCTTTCTGATGCCCATCCGGCCAGGCGGCTTCGACGACGAGCTTCTGGTAGGCGCGCGGCCCGCGTAGCTCGACATCGCCGGGGAGGACCGAGAGGGTTTGGGCTGCAAGAACCCCACCGGCCAGCGGGGCCAACCACCAGCGTGGATTTGCGTTCATTCGAGGCCCTCTACACGAACAGCTCGTTGATGGGTTCCACGCCGTGGTCGACCAGGCGGATGGGCCGGCCTGAGGCGCCGGGTAACTCGGTGTCGAGCCGGATGCCCAAGGCGTGATAGATCGTAGCCGCCACCTCGGCCGGGGTGACCGGACGGGTCTTTGGCGCGCCGCCGATCTCGTCCGACTCGCCGACCACCTGCCCGCCCTTCACGCCGCCTCCGGCACACACGATGCTCCAGCACTGCGGCCAGTGGTCGCGCCCGCCGGCAGGGTTGACCTTGGGGGTGCGGCCGAATTCACCCATAGCCACCACCATGGTGTTCTCCAGCATCCCGCGCTGCTGCAAATCCTCGAGCAGAGTCGAGAAGGCGCTGTCGAACATCGGCCCCACCAGGTCGCGGTAGCAACTAATCGGGCTGAAGGGACTCGACCCGTGGATGTCCCAGGTGATTTCATCGAACACGGTTTCGAACATGTTGACGGTCACGAAACGCACGCCGGCCTCGATCAGCCGCCGCGCGAGCAAGCAACTCTGGCCGAAGCGGTTCTTGCCATACCGCGAGCGCGATTCGTCCGGTTCCTTGTTCAGGTCGAATGCTTCACGAGCCTTGGCCGAGGACATCAAGGTATACGCCTGGTGGAAGGTGGAATCGAGTAGCTTGGCGTCGGGGTTGGCCTCGAAATTTTTCACCGACTTGTCCACCAGCTCGCGCCAATTCTTGCGGCGCTCCACGCGGATGGCGGGCATGTAGTCGGGCGGGAGCATGTCGGGGACCTGGAAATTGGGCTCCGAGGGGTCAGCGTTGAGCACGAACGGGTCGTAGATCTTGCCCAGAAAACCCGCGCTCTGGCCGTGGGGCATGTTGCCACCGGTGTTGCCGATGGGGCGCGGCAGCAGCACGTGGGGCGGGGTGTCGTTGCGCGGCCCCTTCATCTTGCTCAGCACGCAGCCGATGTGCGGGTACTCGATGCCCCCCTGGAACAGGCGCCCGGTCTGCATCATTTGGTGGCCGGTGTCGTGCACGGCGGCAGCGGTGTGGTAAAGGGTCCGGACCAGGGCGAACTTGTCGGCATTCCGGGCCATGCGGGGGAACACCTCGCTGATCTGGATACCGGGCGCGTTGGTCTTGATCGGCTTGTAGGGCCCACGGATCTCCGCCGGGGCGTTGGGCTTCATGTCCCAGGTGTCGAGCTGGCTCGGCCCGCCCACCAGGAACAACATGATGCAGTTGACGTCCTTTTCCTGGTTGACCGCCCCCAGGGCCTTCAAGCCAGCCAGTTCGGTCAAACCCAGGCCCAGGTAGGCCAGCGAGCCGGCGTGGAGAAAATCCCGGCGCGTCAGTCCATCGCAGAAATGTACGGGTTTCTCGGCATCGAAGCGGATCATGACAAAG
>JACQDI010000944.1 GCA_016201195.1 Acidobacteriota bacterium
CAAATTCATTAACGCGCTCCCGCTGCTGTTTCTCAAGCCCCGGCTTCCGCTCGATCACCCCTCCTGGGCGCAGCACGACAAGCTAACCTTCGGCCAGGAATTTCTCTACCGCAACCACATCCTGGCGGATACGCTGCTGTTTGCCGGCCGGTCGATGACTATCCTGCTGACCCTGTGCCTGGGACTCGCCCTGGCGCTCTGGACCAGACGTCAGTTCGGTCCGCCGGCCGCGGTTCTCTCGCTGTTCCTGTTCGCCTTCGATCCCAACCTGATCGCCCATGGACGATACGTCACCTCCGACCTTCCGGTCACGCTGTTTGCCTTCCTCTCTTCGATCGCCTGGGCGGCCTTTCTGTCCGGCGGACGCAAGCGCGACCTGGCGCTGGCAGGCCTTACCTTTGGCCTGGCGATGGCGAGCAAGGTTTCCGCCGTCTTCCTGCTCCCTGTCGATCTGCTGCTGTACCTGATTCACCGGTGGCAGCAAAGGAGCCGGCTCGTGTTCGGGCATCTCGCGCTGTCATTCGCCGCTCTGGTCGCCATTGGTTTCCTGGTCATCGCTGCCGCCTACGCCCCCGAGGCCGGCCGTCTCCTCCCGGCAACGAGAAAGGTCCGGGCATCGCATCCTTCCATTCAAATGCTGCAAGACGCCGTCGATACCAGGACCACCGTCGGCAGGACGATGGCCTGGGCGGGCCGGCGCCTCGGTCTGCAAGCTCACTCCTTTCTGGTAATGACCAGCGAGGTCGCTCTTCACAATCAGGAGGGGCATGCCGCCTACCTGCTGGGCAAGCGTTCCGAGAAAGGCTGGTGGTATTACTTCCCCGTCGCTTTCGCCGTTAAGACGCCGAGCGCCATCCTGCTGGGTCTCGCTGTCCTTTTGCTGGCGTCTCTCTACCGGGCTTTCTCGTCTCCCGCCGCCATCCTCTCCCGGCTGCGGGCCGCCCCGTTTGCCTTTTACGTACTTATAATTCCTGTGCTGGTCTACTTTTCTCTGTGTCTGACCAGCCACATCAACATCGGCGTCAGGCACCTGCTGCCGATCTACCCGTTTCTTTTCGTCCTGCTGGGCACCGGATTGTGGCGCAGCCACTCGAGATACCGGCCGGCGGCGATCGCGCTGACCGCCGCGTTGCTGGTGGCCGAGTCGGCCCGGATTTATCCCCACTATCTCGCCTTCTTCAACACCCTGGCCGGCGGCCCGGCTAACGGTCCCCGCTTCCTGCTGGACTCCAATATCGACTGGGGCCAGGACGTCAAGAAGCTGGCGGCGTACCTCGATGCGCACGGCATCCCGGGGGCGTGCACGTTCTATTTCGGCGGAGCCGATCTCGCGTATTACGGGATCATGCAGCAGGGAATTCCCAAGACCCATGAGAAGAAACGAAGGGAGGAGTTGGACTGCGTGGCCGCCATCAGTGTGACCCCGCTTCACGACGTGTACGTGGAAGAGGGGAGCTTCCAATGGCTGCGCGAGTTAAAACCGTTCGAAAAAATCGGCTACTCGCTCTACCTATACGATCTGCGAAAGGATCCGCGAGCGCCGCCGCCCAGCGACCTCGAAGGGATAAGAGCGGCTGCCGACGGCGAAAAGCTGTTCCTAGGCGAGGGCTCGATCCTCCCGCACATTGTGAGCGGAGACGGTTTTGAAACGGAGTTCATTGTGGCCAACCCGACGGCCGCGCCCGCCCAGCTCGACCTTCGGTTCTTCGACGACCAAGGGCGCAGGCTACCGCTGCACATGTCGGTAGTGAGAGGTGTGCGGCGGGGTCCGTTCGTCGGCTTGACCGGCACGATCCCGCCGGGCGGCGCGCGGTTCGCAGCCGTCTATCCCGAGTCCCCGCAACGATCCGGTTATGCCCGCGTGGTCTCCATGCCTCCCAACGCCGTCTCGGTGACCACCCTTCTGCACCGGCGCTCCCCCGCTGGCCCGGAGTTCTTCGCCGCCGCACCGCCCGGCGCCCGCCTCCGGGATCGGGATTCGCTGCCCTTCACCAACACCGCCGCGTACACCACCACGCTCGTGCACGTGAACGATGCGACGGCAGCGCAAGACGTTCTGATCATCGCCCGAGACGACCGGGGCCAGCCTCTGTGCCGGGAGACGGCGCTGCTCGCGCCGGGCGAGCGCCGGGCGTTCAACCTGGCCGATCGCCTTTCCTGCACCGCCGGCCGGGCGGGCCAACTCGAGTTCCAAACCACTACTCCGGAGGGTGTCGCTGGTTTCGGCTTCCTCGTCCGCGACTCCGGCGCCTTCACGCCCCTCACGCCGTCAAGGCGATGAACATAGATCGTGTCAATCTTTCAATGGCTGCGGGAGCGGAAGCCGTTCGAAAAGGTCGGCTATTCGATCTACTTGTACGATCTGAGGAAGACGAAATGAAACGACCGATCGGGCCCCTCGCCATCGCCGTCTTCTCTCTTGTCTTCACCGGCCTGTTTTTCTTCGAGTATCTGCCGCCCTTGAAGTGGGTCCATATCCCGTACGACTTGGAAGGCTTTCACTACCCCCTGCTCGACTATGCTCTTCAGTCGCTGCGCCAGGGACGGTTTCCCGAATGGGACCCGAGCACTTATTGCGGGCTCAGCTTTGTGGGCAACGTTCAAGCCGGCTTGTTTTATCCTCCCAACTGGCTCCTGTTTCCGGCCAACCGGGGTCACTCGCACCTCGTCTACAAGCGCCTGGAAATCCTGGTTCTGGCCCACGTGTGGCTGGCATTTTTTCTCTGCTACCTCTGGTTGAGGCATAAACGCCTGGCGATGCTGCCCGCTGTTCTGGGGGCTGGTGTCTTTGCCTATAGCGGATATCTGCTTCTCCAGTTGCAGCACTTGGGGCTCGTAGCCGGCTACGCCTGGATGCCCCTTGGCCTGCTCGGAATCGACGAGGCGAACGAGGCCGGCCACTGGCGGCCCTTGTGGAAGCTGGTAGCAGCCTCCGCTTTGTGTTTCCTGGCAGGGTACCCGCCCACCTGGTTCGTGTTCTGCGTATGCGCCATGGTCTACGCCCTAGCCGGTCCGGGCCGCTGGAGGGCGGGGCTGTGGAGCGGACTGGCCCTGGCTGCCTCCCTGCTAGTGGCGGCAGTCCAATGGATGCCGGCAGCGGAGGCGGCCAGCATGAAAACCCCTCAGCCGAAGTACGGCCAGGGAATTCGAATGCCCGAGTACTTTCTCTCTTACCTTCTCCCCAACTATTTCGACTTCGGACTCCACGGCAGTCCGGCAGCCCGTTTCGACGCGAATTATCTCTACCTGGGCGCGCCGGCATTGTTCGGTCTGGCTTGGCTCGCCGGCCGCAGGCTCCTCCGAGGCTGGGGCCCGCTGCTGGCAGTAGCCGGTGTGAGCTTCATCGTGCTGACCAACGCGTTCGGCTTGGTGTGGGAATTTGTGAGACATTTCCCCCTGTTGGCCGAGATCTGTCGTGACTGGTATTTCCTGGCCGGCCTGACCCTGGCGGCGGCGCCGCTGGCCGCAGCCGGTCTCGATGACTTCCTGAAGGGTCGCCCCCAAAGGCCGGCTCCTCCCTGGCTGATGCCGGTCACGATCGGCATCCTGGTCGCATGGTCCTTGCGTCAGTTGTTCATCTGGCTTCCCGGAGGGCCCGAGTTCGCCTCCGGCTGGCGGGACGCCGTGGAGCCGGCCGTCATGCTGGCGGTGTTTTCTTTGGGCCTCTTCGTGTTGCGTGGCGAACAAGGCGGGCGCCGTGCCGTGCTGACCGCAGCACTGCTGCTGGCCGTCGCCGTGGACTACAAGGTCTTCGGCACCAGCAAGCGTTTCAACGCAGCCGAGGGAGATTTGGACAAGATTTATAGCGACGCCCCGTTTCGGGGCGTGCCGGACCCTGTGTACGAGCAGCTCCGCTCCCACCCCGAATACCGGGTCGCGCTGGACCTGACCGGTCCGTTCACCGCTAGCATGCACAGCTACGGGTTGAGTACGCCGCAGGGCTTCGACCCGCTCTTGCCCGCCCGGTATAAGGAAAAAATAGAGGCCCAAACAAAATTCCGCGGGGATCGGGAATTCGACATCGACCCGGCCAACGAGGATCTCCTTCGGTCCCTCGGGGTTCGTTACTTCATCACGACCGAGGATGGTCCCGCCTACCCCTCCCTTTCCTCCAACCCCAGCTTTCGGCGTATGGAGCCTTCAAGCAGCTACTTCAAGGTCTTCGAGTTCCGAAAGGCGCAGCCTGCCTATCGCTGGGATATAGAAGATCCTGCGGGGCCCCGTTCCGCCGAGCGCGCGTTCTGGTCCCCGGAACGCCGGGAGTTTCTGGTCCGCTCGGCTGCCCCAGGGCGCTTTGTGCTCGTGGAACAGTTCTATCCCGGATGGCGGGCCACCCTGGATGGCAAGCCCGCGCCGATCGAGCGGTGGGAACAAGCCTTTCAGTCCGTCCAGGTCCCGGCCGGCGAGCACCGCATCCGGTTCGAGTTTCGCTCTTCCGGCCTGCGAGCAGGGGTGGTGATCAGCATGATCTCTCTGGTCGCGCTTGTGATCCTGACCCGCCGGAAAACTCGCTGAAAACAGATCTTCCTTTGCGAGCGTTGCGTCTTTGCGTGAGAATGAGGGTTTGCCGGGAGGAAGCACAATGCCACACCACACCCGAAGAGAATTCCTGCACCGTGTAGCCGCCGGACCCTCGCTGGTGTGCAGCCTGGCCGCCGGGTGGCAGGAGCTATTGCAGGCGCAGAGTCGCGGTGAGCCGCGCTACGACCTGCTGGTGCGCGGCGGCCGCGTCGTCGATCCCGCACAAGGCGTCTCTGCCGAG
>JACQDI010000945.1 GCA_016201195.1 Acidobacteriota bacterium
CGACGGGAAGCTGCTCTATTTCGTCAAAGAGGGGGTCGCCGACAGCAAGGCGCGCAACTATGAAAAAGGCAGCCGGCCCGGAGGTCTCTGGCAAATGCCTGTCACGGGTGGGGAGGAGAAGTTGGTGCTGGTCTCCCTCTCTCAAAGCTACTGGGCTGTTTCGGACCAAGGGATCTATTTTCTGGATTTCACTGAGGCGAGGTCGCCGGCATCGCCGAAGCCGATTCGGTTGTTCAGCTTCGAAACCGGCAAGACGAGCCAGGTAGGTGTCATCCAGAAGGAAGTATTGCGCAATGAGCCGGGACTATCGGTGAGCCGCGACGGGAGATGGCTCACCTGGGCGCAGGTGGATAGCTCTGGGTCTGACCTCATACTGGCGGAGAACATCCGATGATCGGCCGGAGCCTGACCCATTACGAAGTCCTCGGGAATGCTCGGCGAAGGCGGCATGGGAGTCGTCTACAAAGCCCGCGACATTCTCCTCGACCGGCTGGCCGCGCTCAAGGTTCTCCCGCCCGACAAGATGGCCGATGAGGGCCGCCGCACCCGCTTCATTCATTAAGCGCAGGCGACCCGGCTCGGTGCACCTACTCCGCCACTTTCGCCATCAGCACCAGAAACAGCGCCTTGTCCGGGCTGTCCCTCCCGCACATCTACATCCGTGTTGATCCCGGTGTCGATGTAGTTGAACTGCTGATCGACAAGAGGGTTGATGCCTCGCACCAGTCTCGCGCCAGCTCCGCATAGAGGAATACTGCCGCACTACCCAAACTGTTTAAAGCTAGTGTCTTGACGGTGAAATCAAGCTGTCGAGTATTTCCGCGCCAGCTCCCGCAGGCGCTTGCACTCGCGTGGGACGACTACCGCCGGGTCTTCCTTGGCTTCGTATTCGATGGCGATGTAGCCCTTGTAGCCGTAGCGGGCGAACAACCGGAACAGGCGGTCCCAGTCGCTCGGG
Organism: Acidobacteriota bacterium; assembly: GCA_016201195.1. Lineage (GTDB taxonomy): Bacteria > Acidobacteriota > Terriglobia > Bryobacterales > JACQDG01 > JACQDI01. The sequence goes on from JACQDI010000945.1 coordinate 959, forward strand.
CCGCGCGTGCCGTCGTCGTTGCGCATCTCGGACTTGATCTGGACATTGACCGCGTAAGGCAGGCACAGCTCGATCTGTTCCCACACCTGGCGCTGGAAGTTCCCCGTATCGAGGTTGATCCCGACCCAGGGGGAGTCGACGCGCTTGACAATCTCCACCACCCGCGAGCCTTTTTCGGTGATGCCGCCGTGGTTCTCGATGCCCAGGATGATTCCCCGCGCCCCGGCGTACTCGGCTCCCCGCTTCAGAGTTTCGACGACCCAGCCGGCGGCGTCATCCTCAGTGGATTCCTTGGGCACCTTGCCGCCGAACACGCGGATGTGCGTGGCGCCCAGCCTTTGCGCGGCGTCCACCCACTTGCGGATCTCCCCCAGCTCCTTGTCGCGCAGCTCGGGCGTGGGCTGGCACATATCGGTGCGGATCGACAGGCTGTAAATGTGAACTCCATTTTTGTAAGCCAGCCGCCGGAGCGGGAGCAGAAACTCGTCCGAGGTGTCAGGGAACCAGTAGACGGTCAGATCCAGGCCGTCCACGCCGGTCTCGACCGCGAGGCGCACCAGGTCGTCGTAGGTCATGGTCTTGGCCTTCAGCGCGTCGCGGAACGAGTAGGCGCAGATCGCCGTCCGGAAACGGGCGGCCTGCCCGGGGAGAGGCGGGGAGGCGAAGAGGCGGAGAGGCGAGGATGCGAACAGGAGAAGAGGCGAAGAGGCGAACGTACCCACGAAATGTCTGCGATTCATAGATAACCTCAATCGCCGGCGATCTGGACTTGCTCGCTGCGCCGGCCGTGCAGCGCCGACTCGATGGTGGCGTTGACCTTGCCCTTGGCAAATTCCATGGCCACTCGAATGGCGTTCTTGATGGCATTCGGATTGGAGCGCCCGTGGCAGATGATGCACACGCCCTTCAAGCCGAGAAGGGGCGCCCCGCCGTACTCCGAGTAGTCGACCCGGCTCTTGAAATCGTCAAATGCGGTGCGGGCCAGCACGTAGCCGATCTTGCGGGTCACGGTGGCGGTAAGCGAATCCTGGAGCAGGAACTTGATGGTCTCCACCAGCCCTTCGCTCACCTTCAGGGCGACGTTGCCGATGAAGCCGTCGCAGACGATCACGTCAGCCTCGCCGCTGAAAAGGTCGCGGCCCTCCACGTTCCCGATGAAGCGGATGGGCAGCTCCTTGAGCAAGGGCGTGGCCTGGCGGGTCAGGTCGTTGCCCTTGTGCTCTTCCTCGCCGATCGAGAGCAGCCCGACCCGCGGACGCTCCTGGCGGCAGATCCCGCGCGAGTAGGCTTCGCCCATGATGGCGAACTGGGTCAGCATCTGGGGCGTGGAGTCCACATTGGCGCCCACGTCGATCAGCACTGCGGCGGTGCCCTTCAGGGTGGGAAACACAGAAGCCAGCGCCGGGCGGGTGACGCCGGGGAGCGTCCCCAGCACGATCTTGGAGGTAGCCATCACCGCTCCGGTGTTACCCGCGGACACCAAGCCTTCCGCGCGGCCATCGCGCACCAGCCGGGCCGCCACGCGGATGGAGCTGTCGCGCTTGTTGCGCACGGCCTTGGCGGCCGCGTCATCCATGGTGATGACCTCGCTGGCGTTGACGATCTCGATGGGCACGTCATCGGCCAGGTGCTCGGCCAGCTCGCGCCGCAGGATCTCCTGCCGGCCCACCAGCAGAATCTTCACCGGGTAGGAGCGGGCCGCCAGAATCGCGCCTTCCACCTCCACTCGCGGGGCGGCGTCGCCCCCCATCGCGTCAACGGCAATGGTGTACATGATGGAGACTATTCAGTTTCGACTTCGATAATATCCCGTCCTCGATACTGCCCGCAGTGCGGGCACACCCGGTGCGGCAGCTTGGGCTCGTGACAATTCGGGCACTCGGACAGCTCGGTTCGCCGCAGCGCATCATGCGCGCGCCGCTTCGACGTGCGGGCCTTGGAGTGCCGTCGCTTTGGATTCGGCATAAGTTACCAGCTTCCCTCTCTAATTCTTCCAGTCTCGCAACGCTTCCCAGCGCGGGTCGGGGAAGCTTTCCCGGCAGTCGCAGGCCTCGCGGTTGCGGTTCTTGCCGCAGGCCGGGCAGATGCCCCGGCAATCCTCACGGCAGAGGCTGCGCATGGGCAGCTCGATGGTCACCTGCTCCCGAACCACGTCGGCCAGCTCGACCCCGCCGCCTTGGTAGAAGCCGACCTCGCACTCGGCTTCGTCCAGGGCTACCTCTTCTTCCCGCGCAATCCGCGCCATGGGCCGGTAGAAGAGGTCGATGGAGCATACCACCGGCACGTGGATCGGCTCCAGACACCGCGCGCACACCACCTCCATCGCGCCCCTCAGGTCCCCCCGCACCCGGATCTCCCGAGCGCCGAAGGGATCGACCAGTTCGGCCACCCCGCTCGCCCGCAGGTCCCCGGCTTGCCTCAGGTCGGCGTCCAGGAAGTCGATGCTTCCCGGCGCAAAAACCTGGTCGAAGCGGATCTTCTGCTTTTCCAGTGTCTGGATATCAAAGAACATACGACACCGGCAAGCTTTTTATTATACAGGATGCGGGGAGGGGATGCGTCGGTAGTGCGCTAAATCTGCGTTGACGCGATAAACTGGTGGCTGTGGCCGCGGCAACGATGGACCGGACGCTGCTTATCAAGCGCGGTCAGAGGCTTGAATATTTCACTATCGCCTATAACAGTCTGGAAGGGCTGATCGGCATTGCGGCAGGTCTTGTGGCTGGCAGCATCGCCTTGATCGGGTTCGGCATTGACAGTATTATCGAGGTGACCTCCGGTGTTGCACTGCTGTGGCGTCTCCATCACGATGCCGACCACTCTGGGCGAGAGCAAAAAGAGCGGATTACGTTGCGTCTTGTGGGCGCCTGCTTTTTGACTCTTGCTGTCTACGTCGCTTACGATTCCCTCGCTTCTCTAGTGACACATCAAGCACCTGAAAAGAGCAAGGTCGGGATGGGCTTGGC
>JACQDI010000946.1 GCA_016201195.1 Acidobacteriota bacterium
CAGGCGGGGTTGCGCTCGACGGTCGAAATCGACCGATATGTCGTCCTCCATACATCGATCGCCAGTAGCCGGGGTTCCACCGCCTGCTGGTTTCCTGACAGGATCTTGAGCGCGTCGGCGACCTGCAACGAGGCCACCGCCGCCGTGACCGCATTCAAAACCCCGGCCGTGTCGCAGGTTGGCTGGGCGCCGGAGGGCGCGGTGGGAAACAGGCAGGCTAGGCACGCCGAAACACCCGGCAGGATGGGCATCGTAAAACCCTCACTCGCCACCGCCGCGCCGTAAATCCAGGGAACGCCGTGTTTCACCGCCACGTCGTTCAAAAGGTAGCGAGCCTCGAAGTTATCGGTCCCGTCGAGGATGACGCCGGCCGGCAGCAGCAGCTCCTCGGCGTTCTGGGGGACCAGGTCGGCCACCACCGGCTCAACCCGCACCGCCGAGTTGATGGACTGGAGCTTGCGGGCGGCGGCCACGGCCTTGGGCAAGGCTTCGGCGGCATCGGCCTCGTCAAACAGCCACTGGCGCTGGAGATTGCTGGGCTCGACGTAATCGCGGTCGATGATGACGATCTCACCGACGCCGGCCCTGGCGAGGGCGTTGGCGTGAAAACTGCCCAGGGCGCCGCAGCCCAGAATCACCGCCCGGGCGCGCAGCAGCCGCTCCTGTCCCTCTTCGCCCAAGGGCGGGAACAGGATCTGGCGCGAATACTTTTCTCGTGCCGCCGGATCCATGGGAAAGGGCCGCAGGTGTTCCCGCGAACACCGCGTGGCCCTGCGCTACCACTATAATTGAGTTGTCCGTGTCGCGCTTCATCATCCTGGCGGTAGTCCTGTGCTTAGCGGCGAAAGGCGACGAGTTTCAGGGCCTGCCGGTGACGCAGATCTCCTTCTCCCCCCCGGTCCAGCCGATCCCGCCGGCGCGATTGCAGGACTTGGTCGCCGTCCGGGAGGGCGCGCCGCTGGACCCCGAAGACGTGCGCAAGAGCATTCGCCAGATGTTCGCGACCGGCCGCTATGCCGATATCCAGGTAGACGCCGTGCGCGCCGGCGCAGGGGTGCGGATCACCTTCATCACCACCGATAACTGGTTCATCGGTCCGGTCAAGGTGCTCAGCCCAAAGGAGCCGCCATCGCCGGGGCAACTGGTGGCGGCCACCAACCTGGTGCTGGGCGAGCCGTATTCGGAAGAAAAAGTGAAGGCCGCGGTGGAGGGACTGCGGCGGGTTCTGGCGGATAACGGGCTGTACAAGGCCACCATCGATCCCGAGACCAGCGCCCACTCCGACACCCAGCAGATCGACATCACCTTCCGGGTCACGCCGGGCGAGCGGGCCCAGTTTGGCGAGATCCGCCTGGCCGGGAGCCAGCTCACCGTCGACGAGGTGCGCCGCATCAGCCGCTGGCGCCCCGACCGCCAGGTGACCCAGCGCGCCGTCCAGCGTGGCCTGGAGCGCCTGCGCCGCCACTACCAGGGCGAAGACCACCTCCACGCCACCGTCCGGCTTCTGGCCCAGACGTTTGTGCCCCAGACCAACCGCGTCGATCTGGCGGTCGAGGTCGATCCCGGCCCTCGCGTGGAAGTGGCCATCTCCGGCGCCAAACTTTCACAGAAGCAGCTTCGCCGCTATCTCCCCATCTACGAAGAGGGCACCATCGACCGGGACCTGCTGGCCGAGGGGGCCCGCAACCTGGAGAACTTCTTCCAGACCGAGGGCTACTTCGAAGCCAAGGTGGACTACGATGAATCCCCGGAAGAAAACAGTCTGATCCGGGTCGAGTACCAAGTCACCCTCGGCGAGCGCCATACCCTGGTCCACCTCGAAATCACAGGAAACCGCTTCTTTGACCTGCCCACCATTCGCGAGCGGATGTTCTTGCAGGAAAAGAGCGTCCAGTATCGGCGCGGCCGCTTCAGCCAGAGCCTGCTCCGCAGCGACGTTTCCAGCATCGAAGAGCTGTATCGCTCGAACGGCTTCCTGGAGGTTAAGCTTGACTCGCGGGTACAGGATGACTACGAAGGCAAGGTGGGCGACTTGGGCGTCTTCCTGACCGTCGGGGAAGGCCCGCAGACCCTCATTTCCAAGCTCACCATCACCGGAAACCGGGAGATGGCCACCCCGATCCTGCTGGAACGCGTCAGCTCGCTCCAAGGCCAGCCTTTCAGCGAATCGAACGTCGCTGGCGACCGGGACCAGATCCTGGCCTTCTACTTCCAGGAAGGGTTCGCTGACGCTACCCTGGAGTGGAAGATGTCGCCCGCCAAGGAAAAAAACCGCGTCGAGCTGGAGTATGCCATCCAGGAAGGGCGGCGGCAGTTTGTGAACAAGGTGATCGTGGACGGCCAGCAGAAGACCCGCGATCTCGTGATCGACCGGCAGATGGAGGTTTACGCCAACAGCGCGCTGGCCCAGGGGGCGATGCTCGAGAGCCAGCGGCGCCTCTACGACCTGGGTATTTTCTCTAAAGTAGATTGGGCGGTGCAGAATAAAGACGGGGAGGAGCAGTATCGCAACGTGCTGTTCCAGGTAGAGGAGGCGCGACGGTGGACCTTCGGCTTCGGAGGCGGAGCCGAGATTGCCCGGTTCGGCGGCAGCCAGTTCAGCCTGGACGCACCGGCAGGCTCCACCGGCTTCAGCCCTCGGGTAACGCTGGAAGTTAACCGGCTGAACATGTTCGGCCGCGCCCACACCCTCAGCTTCCGCTCGCGCTTTTCCAACTTGCAGAAGCGCGGGCTGCTCAGCTACCAGGCCCCGGAGTGGCGCGGCAAGGAGCGCCTCACCCTCACGTACACCACGCTCTTTGACGCTTCGAGCTACGTGGGCACATTTTCCTCCACCCGAGTGGAAGGCGCGATCCAGTTGCAGCATCGCATCAGCAAGCCATCCACGCTGTTTTATCGCTACTCCTACCGCCGCGTGAATACGGATACGCAGACGGCGAACATCAGCCTCTCGCTGATTCCCCTGCTTGCCCAGCCGGTTCGGGTGGGGCTGCTCTCGACCGGCCTCTATCAGGACCGACGCGACGACCCGGTGAACGCCAAGCGGGGCATTTACAACTCGGTTGACCTCGGTGTGGCGAGCTACTATACGGGTTCGGAAGCGAGCTTCCTTCGGATCCTGATGCAGAACTCAACCTACCATTCGCTCACCAAGCGCCTGCTGCTGGCTCGCACCACCCAGATCGGAAGCCTGACGCCGTTCGGACGGCTGCGGCGCGTGGCCGGTGGCGGCGAGACGCGCGAGACCCCCCTGCCGGAGCGTTACTTTTCCGGCGGCAGCAACTCCCACCGCGGCTTCCCGATTAACCAGGCCGGGCCGCGCGACCCGGACACCGGTTTCCCCATCGGCGGCAACGGGTTGTTCCTCAACAGCGTCGAGCTGCGCTTTCCGGTGCGGGGCGAAGATGTCGGCGGCGTGCTGTTTCATGACGCGGGGAACGTCTTTTCCCAGATCCAGAACCTGAACTTCCGGGTGAAGCAGCGCGACCTCCAGGATTTTGACTACATGGTGCACGCCGTGGGGGCCGGCATCCGCTATCGCACCCCGATCGGGCCAGTGCGCTTCGACTTGGCCTACGGCATCAATTCGCCCCGCTTCCGGGGCTGTAAGGCGACCCGGGAGGAATACCTGCGCGGCGCCTGCGCGGTGCCGTTCGCCTCCCCTACGCGCCCGGAACAGCGCATCTCGCGGTTCCAATTCCATTTCTCACTGGGGCAAACGTTTTGAGGAAGACTCTTGGAAGCTGTGAAATGATCGGCCGGCCACTCCCTAACGGTGGCCATCCCAAATGCGAGGCGGTCTCTCAGAGCCGCGACCGTAAGGGAGCGGTCGGGCTTCTCACCATTCTGGCTCTGCTGGCCGCGCTCGGGCACACCGAGATCATCGATCGCGTCGCCGCCCGGGTGGGCACGCGGGTGATTACCCGCAGCGAGGTGGAACGGGAGGCGCGTCTCGAAGTGTATCTGAATTGCCAGCCGCTGCCGGACAAAGCCGCCGACCATAAAGAGACACTGGAGCGTCTCATCCGGCAACAACTCGTTGTGCAGGAGATGCAGCAAACCAAGTTCCCGCCCGCCGGCGAAGAGCAGATCAAAAAGCGGCTGCAAGGGTTGTTGCCGGCCGGAGAGCCGCCCGCCAAGCCGGCCGATTACGGGCTAAAAGCGGAAGATCTAGCCGATTACGGCCGGCGCCTGGCAGCCATCGACGCCTTTCTCGCGTTGCGGTTCAAAAACGACGAAGAGATCGAGGCCTGGCTCAAAGAGGTTCAGTCCCGCGTCAAGGTGCAAATCATGGAGGCGGAAAAGCCGTGAAGTGGGCCATCAGAATCGGCGTGACATGGATCGCCTTGGTGGTGCTGGCGGGGGGCGCGGGTCTGCTGCTGCTGCGCACCGACTGGTTCAAGGAACAACTGCGGCGGCGCGTGGTCGCTGAGGTTGAAAAAGCCACGGGAGGGCGAGTCCAAATCACCCGGGTCCGCTTCAATGCCCGCCGCTGGCAGGGGCGCATTGAGGGACTCACCATCCACGGCCGGGAGGGACCGCAGGAAAAGCCGCTGTTTCACGCCGGGGCGCTCGAGCTGGACCTGAAGGTGGTTTCGTTCCTGCGCCAGCAGGTGGACTTGGCCGGTCTGCGCCTGGAGGCGGTCGAAGTTCGTCTGCGCGTCGCGCAGGACGGCTCTACCAACCTGCCCGCGCCGTCGAACCGGCCCGCCGGCCGCCTGTTTACCGAAGACCTGCTGAGCTTGGCCGTAGGCCGGTTCGAGCTGAAGCAAGGCTCTCTGTGGTGGAACGATCAACGTTACTCCCTGGAAACGGCGATATCGAATCTGCGGGCGCAGGTGCGCTTCGAGAAGCCCGGCCGCTATGCCGGCCGCCTGGAGGCCGGGCCCACTCTGCTTTCATCGCCACCCCGGCTGCCGAACATCGAGCACCTGGCGGCAAGCTTTGCTCTGCTCCGCGACCGGATCGAGATCTCCGAGCTGGCGGTCCGCACGGCCCACTCGGAAGGAAAGGTGGGCGGCGTGGTTACGGATTTCGCTCAGCCCCGCGCGCAGTTCCACTATGAGGCGGTCGTCGATGCGCGGGAAGCGGCGGCCCTGGTGGACAGGCGAGAACTCAAGGCTGGCCGCTTCGAGCTTCGAGGGTTGTTCGAATCCGCCCGCGAGGAGTGGAGCACGGCGGGGAAGGTGGCGGCTCAGCAGTTGGCCGCGGCCGGGACGGGATTCCGGCTCAAAAACGTGTCGCTGGCCGGCGATTACCACGCGGACGCGCGCGAGGTGCGGGCGGAAAACCTGGCCGTGCGGCTGCTCGGCGGCGAGTGGAAAGGCCGGCTGGCAGCCGGGCCATCCCGGGTTTCGCTCGCCGGCGGATTGGAAGGGATGCGTCTCGAAGCGGCAGCCGAAGCGTTCTCCACGCCCGACTACCCGCTGGCCGGGCTGGGCTGGACCGCGGTGATCAGCGGTCCACTGAAGGCGGAAGGCCCCTGGTCCAATCTGTCGGTCGACGCCACTCTGGCTCTCGAACCCCCGGAGAACCCGGGAACCCTGACCCCGGTGCGAGGCGTCTGCCGGGTCTTGTATCGTGCCTTACCAGGAGGCCGCGCGGGAGAGATCCAGTTGCAGGAGGCGCGCCTGGCGACGGCAGCGACGCAGGTGGCGGCCAGTGGCCGGGTCATTCCGAGCCGCGAGCGCCAGGGAGCGGTTCGCCAGGACTTCCAGTTTCGAGTGCAAACCACCCGCCTGGAGGAGCTGACCCGCGTCGCCACCGTATTCGGAAAGAAGATCGAGGTTCCCGTGCGCCTGGATGGCCGGGCGATCCTCCAAGGCCGCCTGGCAGGGACCCTGGAAGCCCCGGATGTGGACGCGACCGTTGACGTGGCCCGCTTTGTCCACGAGAACCGCCCGTGGGATTCGCTCACCGGCCGCGTGCAGTGGTCGCCCCGGCGCTTGCGCCTGACTGGCGGCCGGCTCACCCGGGGCCAAACCGCGATCAGCGCCGACCTCACCGCCGCGCTCGAAAACGGCGAGCTCACCGACCGCTCTGTTGTGGACGCAGTGGTTTCCGTGCGCGATACCCAGCTCGAAGACTTGGCGGCGCTGGCGGGCGAGAAAACGCCGGTCTCGGGGCTGGTGACCGCCACGCTGAAGCTTCAGGGCGCCAGAAAAGAACCCCGCGGGGCGGGGCGCCTGGAGATCCGCCGCGGGTCGGCCTGGGGCGAGCGCTTCGACTCGCTGCGGACCGCCTTGGTGCTGGAGACAGGCGAGATCCGCTGGAACAACCTGCAATTATCCAAAGCGAATACCGTGGTCGCGGGGTCCGGAATGGTCCACCCGGGGCGCAAGGTCTTCCGCTGGAACGCGCGTGCCGACAACCTGCCGCTCTCGTCCATCGATTCGCTGTCGAAAACCGGGAAAAAGGTCACCGGGATAGCCAGCTTTGAACTCGCCGGGTCGGGCCGCCTGGGACCTAGCAACGTGGAGCTGGCGGAACTGGCCCTGGAAGGGGGCTTGCGATTGCGGAAGGTGGCGGTCGATGGAGCTCCCATAGGAGACTTATCGGCCAACATCCACCCGAGCGGAAGCAAATTGGCAGTCCGGATCGAGTCGAACTTCGCCGGCGGCCAAGCTCAAGGCACGGGCGAGATTACGCCGCGGGATCCCTTTTCGCTCCAGGGAAAGCTCGAATTACGGAATTTGGACCTGGCGGCGCTGGCACGGATGGCGAGCATGGGCGATTCGCCCGTGCGAATCCTGGCCGACGGAATGATGGTCGTGCAGGGTGAAGCCCGGCGGCCGGAATCGCTTGCCGGGAGCGGCGAGCTGACCCGGCTCGCATTCGAGTGGTCCGAGGGCGGCGCCGGGGGCAAGGGGCGCACGCTTCGCAACGCCGAGCCGGTAAAGTGGCGGCTGGCGAATCAAAACGTCACCCTCGACGCACTTCACCTGGTTGGGGAAGGCACCGACCTGCGCGGCTCCGGCTCGGCCGGCCTGGGGCCCGCCGGGGCGTTGAACCTGGCGATCCTCGGCAACCTGAACCTGGCGGCGCTCGGCGGCGCAAGACCCACGTGGAAGGTGGGCGGCGCTGCCATCATCCAGGCGGCCGTCACCGGGACCGTGAAGCAGCCCGACATCCGCGGCAGCCTCGAGATCCGCAAAGCCTCGATCGGTGCCGAAGACCTGCCCCTGAGTCTGGCCGAAGCCAACGGCCTGGTGAGCTTCGCGGGGCGGCGGGCCACGATCCAGAAACTCACCGCCAAAGCCGGCGGCGGAGACATCACTCTCTCCGGCAGCGCCGAGTTCGCGGGCGGCCCCGTCACTTATCGTCTGCGGGCCGACGGGC
>JACQDI010000947.1 GCA_016201195.1 Acidobacteriota bacterium
CGATCTTCATCATTTTGTGATCGTTGGCGCACATGCTGTCGGTGACGACACCCGTAAAGGTCGCGGCCGTCATGGCAGCCGGCAGTAAGGTGATCAAGGATCCAGTGTTTCATTGACGTTTCTCCTTTTCTTCCGTAAGCACCGCCGGGACGTAGCGCCGGGTTTCTTCCGGCAGGAGCCCGCGGCGGGATAGTTCGTAAAAGTCCCGGGTTCCACCGTGCTCGATGGCGCGGAGCACTCGGCTTTCGCCGGCGTTGTAGGCGGCGAGCACCAGCCGCCAGTCGCCGAACAAGCCGTGCAGGTATGCCAGGTACCGAGTGGCGGCCCGGGTGGAGCGCGCGGGATCGACGCGCTCGTCATCGTGTGCATCGACGCGGAGGCCGAAACGACGGGCGGTGCCGGGCGTGAGCTGCCAAAGGCCGCGCGCGCCCTTGGGCGAGATGGCGCGGGGGTTGAATTGGCTCTCGACCTGGATGATGCGGCGGGGATCCGGGACCGCTGGTAGGGTAAGGGTCCTCGCTGGCCCCTGCGAGGCAGGGCCGGGCTGAAGCCCGGCTGCGGCCCAGAGGGGCCGCCCTGCGGCCTTTTCGAGACTTTGGTGTAACGCCAGGAATGGATCGGTTGCCGGCCCGGCCGCGGAGACTTCCAATCCTTTCGATTTCTCGATCCGCCGCCACAGATCGTCGTATTGCTGCTCGCTAATGGGCTGCTTGAGGCGGAAGTTGAAATCCTTGCGGTCGCCATAGTGGGAGCGCGCGCGCTCGTAGGTCGTGATAGTCAGCTCGTAGAGATCGGAGCGGCTGATGTGGTCGATGTCGGAGAAGAACCAGGTCCGCGAATCGCCCAGCCGGTCGGACTTGTAGACCACGCGGTCCTCGCCGGCCGACAGCACGCCCTCTGTCCCCTCGAAGCGCAGCAAGTGCTTCGCGGGGATCTCCCAGAGGGGGCTGGCAGCCTTCTCCACCAGGCCGGCGACAAAGCGGCGCTCCAGCCGGTTCTCGAGCATGGGGCTGACCTGGGCGGCAAACTGCGGGTCGGCCACGCGCAGCTTGTACTCCCGGTCTGCGCCCAGGCGCCATTTGCGGTCCTTGTAGGTCAGCAGGCGGAATTCCCCGCTGTCGAGCGCCTGGATCTGCCGGGCGTCGAGATAGGAAACCTTCCAGGAGTGCTTCTGCTCGGTGGCGCTCTCGAAGGAGACGCCTTGTTCGTCGAAGGTGAGCTTGCCCGTGCAGTGGCCGCGAATGTGGTCGTGGCGCGCTTCGTAACTCTGCGCCGCAACGACGCCGGCGCCAGCAATGATTAGACCGATCAGCAACCTCATACCACAACTCCTCTCTTCATTTCGAAATGCCATTTCCAGATGGCGTAGATGGCGGGATAGACCGTCAGCTCGAGCAGGAACGAGGTGAAGATGCCGCCCAGCATGGGGGCGGCGATGCGTTTCATCACGTCGGCGCCCGTGCCGATGGACCACATGATGGGCAGCAGGCCCAGGAACATGGTGGCGACGGTCATCACCTTGGGCCGGACCCGCTTGACCGCGCCGTGCTGGATTGCCTCGCGCAGGTCGTTCCAGTTGCGCATGGATCCATGCTGCCGCATCTCCTGGTAGGCGAGGTCGAGGTAGAGCAGCATGAATACGCCGGTCTCGGCATCCACACCCATCAGTGCGATCAAGCCGACCCACACGCCGATGCTCATGTTGTAGCCGAGCAGGTAGAGCAGCCAGATCGCGCCCACGGCCGAGAACGGCACGGCGAGCAGGATGATGGTTGTCTTTACCCAGGACTTGGTGTTGAGGTAGAGCAGCACCAGGATCAGGAACAGCGTGAGCGGCAGGACGATCTTGAGCCGCTCCTTGATCCGCTCCATCGATTCGTACTGTCCGCTCCAGGAGGCCGTGTAGCCGGCGGGCCACTGGATCTGGTCGCGCACCACTTGCTTGGCCTCGGCCACGTAGGAGCCGATATCGCGCCCGGCAACATCCACGTAGACATAGCCGTTCAACAGGCCGTTTTCATTGCGCAGCATGGCCGGGCCCGAGACTAGGTGGATGTCGGCAATCTGGGCCATGGGGATCTGCTGCTTGCCATCGCCGGTCGAAACGAGCACGCGGCCCAGGGCACCGACGTCGCTGCGAAAGTCCCGCAGGTAGCGCACGTTGACCGAATAGCGCTCGCGGCCCTCCACTGTTGTGCTCACGGTATCGCCCCCGATTGCGTTGGTGACGTACATCTCGGCATCGGCGACCGAGAGCCCGTAGCGGGCGAGCGCCTCGCGCTTCAGGGCGAAGTCGAGGAAGTATCCGCCGGTGGTGCGCTCGGAGAAAACGCTGCGGGTCCCTTGCACCTTGGGGAGCACCCGCTCGATCTGGGCTCCCAGCTCCTCGATGCGCGCCAGGTCGGCGCCGTAGATCTTGATCCCCACCGGCGTGCGGATCCCGGTGGTGAGCATGTCAATGCGGTTGCGGATGGGCATGGTCCAGGCATTGGACGTACCGGGGATCTTGAGCGCCTGGTCCATTTCCTCGATGAGCGTCTCCTGCGAGATGTGATCCGGCGTGATGCGGCCAAACGCGGTGCGCAGCCATCGTGGCGCCCACTTCCAGTCGCTGTACCAAGTGGGGACCTTGCGCCACTGGGCGTGCGGCTTGAGCACCACGGTGGTTTCCATCATCGAGAGCGGCGCCGGATCGGTAGAGGTTTCGGCGCGGCCGGCCTTGCCCATGACCCGTTGGACTTCCGGGAAGCGACGCAGGATCCGGTCCTGCACTTGCAACAACCGCTGCGCCTCGGCAATCGAAATGCCCGGCAGGGTGGAGGGCATGTAGAGCAGCACGCCCTCATCGAGCGGCGGCATAAATTCCGAGCCGAGTCTGCGGTAGACAGGCACCGTGGCCGCGACCACGCCGATCGCCGCCACCACAACCGCCCATCTCCACCGCAGCACCCAATCCACTACCGGGGCGTATAGCCGCATCAGGACGCGGCTCACCGGATGCTTCTCCTCAGAATGAATCGTCCCCACGAGGACGGCGTTCGCTGCGCGCGCCAGCCACCGCGGGCGAAAGCGGAACGCCACGGCGTGGGTGAACAGCAGCCGCATGGCCGGGTCGAGCGTAATGGCCAGCACGGCGGCTACTACCATCGAGAAAGTCTTGGTGAAGGCGAGGGGCCGGAACAGGCGCCCTTCCTGGGCTTCCAGGGTGAAGATCGGCAAGAACGAGACCGCAATTACCAGAAGGGCGAAGAAGCTGGGCCCGCCGACCTCCTTGACCGCGTCGATCACCACGATGCGGAAGTCCACCGGACGCCCGTGCCGATCCCATTCCTCGAGCTTCTTGTGCGTCTGCTCGACCACCACGATCGCCGCGTCCACCATGGCCCCGATGGCGATGGCGATGCCGCCGAGGGACATGATGTTCGAAGTAATACCCAGGGCCTTCATAGGGATGAACGAGATGACGATGGTCACCGGGATGGTGACGATGGGGATGATGGCGCTCGGAATGTGCCACAGAAAAATCAGGATCACCAGCGAGACCATGATCACTTCTTCGATCAGCGTGCTCTTGAGGTTCTCGATGGAGCGCAGGATCAGCTCGGAGCGGTCGTAGGTGGTCACGATCTCCACGCCCGGCGGCAGCGAGGGCTTCAATTGCTCGAGCTCTTCCTTCACACGGTCGATGACGCGCAAGGCGTTCTCGCCCTGGCGCATGACGACGATGCCGCTGACCACGTCTCCGCCGCCGTCGAGGTCGGCCAGACCCCGGCGAATGTCGGGGCCGAGCACCACCTCGCCCACATCTCGTACGGCGACCGGTACCCCGGCCTGGTTGGTCGCCAGAACGATTTGGGAAATGTCCTCCGGGGAGCGGGCGTAGCCGCGGCCGCGCACCATGTATTCGCGACCGGTGAACTCGACCAGCCGGCCACCCACGTCGTTGTTGCCCCCGCGGACGGCCTCGACCACTTTGTTCAGCGAAATGTTATACGCCTGCAACCGGTTGGGATCGATGTTCACCTGGTATTGCCGGACAAAGCCTCCCAGCGGCGCCACCTCGGCTACGCCGGGTACTGATTGCAGGTAGTAGCGCAGGTTCCAGTCCTGGAGCGACCGCAGCTCGGCGAGGTTACGTTTGCCGGTTCGGTCGACCAGGGCATACTGGAACACCCAGCCGATGCCGGTCGCGTCCGGCCCCAACTCGGTCTTCACCTCGGGCGGCAGCTTGGGCAGGATCTTTTGCAAGTACTCCAGGGTGCGCGAGCGCGCCC
>JACQDI010000948.1 GCA_016201195.1 Acidobacteriota bacterium
ATCAGTTGTTTGACCAGATGCTCCGGTGCGGAGGCTCCGGCAGTAACTGCGACTTTCCGCGTGTTGCGCAGCCAAGCAGGGTCCACTTCGCCGGCATCGTCAACAAGGTAGGCAGGCGTGCCCAGCCGGTTGCTGACTTCCACCAGCCGCCTCGAATTCGAGCTGTTGTCGGAACCCACCACGAGTAGGAGTTCGCATTGAGGCGCGACGGCCTTGACGGCCTGCTGGCGGTTCTCGGTGGCGTAGCAGATATCCTGGGCCGGCGGGCCCTGAACCTTCGGAAACCTCTGCTTCAGCCGCTCCACAATCTCCCGAGTTTCATCCAGGCTCAGGGTGGTCTGGGTCAGGTAGGCCAGCTTGTTGGGGTCGCGCACTTCCAGGCAATCCACGTCCTCGACCGTCGAGATCAGCACGGTCCGCTCCGGGGCTTCGCCGAGGGTTCCGATGACCTCGTCGTGATCCTTATGGCCGATCAGCAGGATCGTATACCCCTCGCGGGCAAACTTGATGGCTTCCAGGTGGACCTTGGTCACCAGCGGACAGGTGGCGTCGATCACCCGAAGACGGCGGTGGCGGGTCTCGGCCCGCACCGTCGGCGACACGCCGTGGGCGCTGAACACCACCCGGGAGCCGGCCGGGACTTCCTCGTTTTCCTCGACAAAAATAGCGCCTTTGGAGGCCAGCTCGTCGACCACGTGCCGGTTGTGCACGATCTCCTTGCGCACGTAAACCGGCGGACCGTAGAGCTTTAGGGCAAGCTCGACGATGTCAATGGCGCGTACTACGCCCGCACAGAATCCACGCGGCCGCAGCAGGTAGATCACCTTTTCATCGGTCACGGAGTCAGCAACTCCTCGTTGCCCAACAATCCCAGTATAAACGAACCGTCCCATTATAACAGTAGACGAGGTCAGATGCTAAAATCCCTCACAGGAATCACTCTGTGAACTGCCGGGTAATCATTGGTTTGCTCGCTGCCGGCTTCGTCCATGGTTTCCGCCGGGCCCGGCGAGGCGGATGATACCAGTCGCGGCGAGATGTTCACGGTAGCGGCGGCCTGAACGCCGGCGTCCCTCCCAGACAACTCTCGCAATTTGCAGACCTTTTCGAGGCCGCCCCTTTGGCCTGGTTGCCTGCGCCTCCCCCGGCGCGCCGGGCAGAATTCAGAGGCTTGCCCCCTACAGCCGCACGATCTTGTCCGAGTGGAACCCCTTGAGAACGTTGCGCGTGTCGATTATCAGCGGGGCGACCTCCACCAGGCGGGCGTAGTCGACCCGCTTGTGATCGGTTACTACCACCACGCAGTCAGCCGTGGCCGCGGCCACTTCCAGCGGTTGGGAGGAGAGGCAACCGCCATCCAGGCGCAATTGCGGGACGTGTGGGTCGGTGTAGCTGATCTTCGCCCCGCGCTTTTCGAGCAGAGCGATGATGTCCAGCGCCGGCGACTCCCGCACGTCGTTGACATCGCGCTTGTAGGCCACCCCGACCACGTGTACCCGTGAGCCCTTCACCGGCTTGCCGTGGTCGTTCAGCGCCGCCTGCACCTTCTCCACCACGAAGTGCGGCATTTGGCCGTTGATCTGACCCGCCAGTTCGATGAACCGGGCCTCGGCCCCGGCCTGCTTCGACTTCCAGGAAAGATAGAACGGATCGATCGGGATGCAGTGCCCTCCCAGCCCCGGCCCGGGATAAAAGGGCATGAAGCCGAAAGGCTTGGTGGCTGCCGCCTCGATCACTTCCCACACGTTGATGTCCATGCGGTCGCACAGCAGGGCCATTTCGTTCGCCAGACCGATATTGATCATGCGGAAGGTGTTCTCGAGCAGCTTGACCATCTCGGCCACGCGGGTCGAGCTCACCGGAATCACGTGCTCGATGGCCTGAGAATAGAGCAGGACCGCGAGTTCGGTCGATTGCGGCGAGATCCCGCCGACGACCTTGGGGATGTTGCGGGTCTGATACTGCGGGTTGCCCGGGTCCACGCGCTCGGGCGAGAAGCACAGGAAGAAATCGTGACCCTCTTTCAGGCCGCTGCGCTCGAGGATAGGCAGAATCAGCTCGTCCGTGGTCCCCGGGTAGGTGGTCGACTCCAGGATGACCAGCAGGCCGGGGTGAACGTAGCGGCCCACCTCCTCCGCCGCCGCCACCACGTAGCTCATGTCCGGGTCTTTGCTCTTGCGCAGCGGCGTGGGGACGCAGATGTTGACGGTGTCGAGCTGGCTGACGGCGCCAAAATCCGACGTCGCCCGGAACTTGCCGCACCGGACGAGGTCGGCGAGCAGCTCCGGCTCCACGTCATCGATGTAGCACTCGCCCCGCTCGAGCCGGGCCACTTTGTCCGCGTCGGTGTCAATGCCGGTCACGGTGAACCCGGCGCGCGCCATTTCCACGGCCAGGGGTAGGCCCACATAGCCCAGCCCCACAACGCCCGCCCGCGCGGTGTGGCTGCGAATCTTTTCCGCTAAGGCGCTTGCGTACATTCTCAAACCCTCAAATTCTCAAATGCTCAAATCGGGCGGGTGCCGCCCGTACCGCCGCCCATTCCGTCACGACGCCGGCCACGTAGTCCCGCGCCTCGCCGGTGAGCTCCGGGTAAATGGGCAGAGCCAGCACCTCGCGGGCCGCCGCCTCCGCCTCCGGAAAATCCCCAGCCCGGTGACCCAGGTAGGCGAAGCATTTTTGCTGGTGCAGCGGCGCCGGGTAGTAGACCGCGGTCTCCACGCCGCGCTCGGCGAGGCGCCGCCGCAGCCCGCCGCGGTCCGGCGTGCGAATCACATACTGATGATATACATGAGACCCGCCGGGCGCGGGCGCCGGAGTCCGGACGGCCCCGTCAAGAGCCCGCGTATACGCCGCGGCGTGCTCCTGCCGGGCGCGGTTCCAGCCCTCCAGGCACCCCAGCTTCACCCGCAGCACCGCCGCCTGGATCTCGTCCAGCCGGCTGTTTAGGCCGACCTCGCTGTGGTGATAGGCGCCCTCACTGCCGTGCGCCCGCAGGCGCCGCATTCGCTCGGCCAGCCGTGCATCGGAGGTGACCACCAGGCCGCCGTCGCCCGCCCCCCCTAGGTTCTTGGTCGGATAGAAGCTGTAACAGCCCATCGCGCCGAAGGCGCCCGCCATGCATCCGCCGGACCGCGCACCCAAGGCCTGCGCCGCGTCCTCCACCACCGGGACCTGACAGTGGGCCGCCATTTCCAAGATCTCCGCCATCGGCGCCAGCCGCCCGTAGAGGTGCACCGGCACGATGGCGCGGGTCCGCGAATTGATCCGCCTGGGCAGCTCGTTCAGGTTCAGGTCGAAGGTCTGCGGGTCGATATCCACGAACACCGGCTTAGCGCCGAGCCGGTGGATGCACCCGGCGGTCGAAAAAAACGTGAAAGGAGACGTAATCACCTCGTCGCCGGGACCCACGTCCAGGGCCATCAGGGCGAGCAACAGCGCGTCGGTCCCCGAGGCGCACGCCACGGCATGGGCCGACCCCGTGTATGCGGCGATCTCCCGTTCGAGCCCCTCGACCTCTTCTCCCAGGATGAACTTTTGGGACCGCAGGACCCGCAGTATGGCCGCCTCGATTTCTTCGCGCAACAAGGCGTACTGCGCCTTCAGGTCCAGTTGGGGGACTTTCATGCCGGAATGTG
This sequence comes from Acidobacteriota bacterium, assembly GCA_016201195.1. Classification (GTDB taxonomy): domain Bacteria; phylum Acidobacteriota; class Terriglobia; order Bryobacterales; family JACQDG01; genus JACQDI01. The sequence goes on from JACQDI010000948.1 coordinate 3,639, forward strand.
ACGCTCTTGCTATAATAGCCTATTGTTACAGCAACTTGTAGGATACCAGGGAATCGGCCAGGGAGGGGACTGTATGAGCGCCAGTGCGACTTCCAACACACGTCCAGTCGAAGCCAGGGACAAGACCGCTGAAGCGAGCCCCGGCGCGCTCCGCCTGTTTGTGCGCATTTTGGACTGGATCACACAGGATCGTGTGCAGTTGATCAACATCACCGAGCGCATCAACGAGATTGTCCGCAAGAGCGGCATCCGCGACGGCATGGTCCATCTGCAATCGCTTCACACCACGACCGCTGTGTTCCTCAACGAATGGCAGGACGCGCTGCTCGACGACATGAGCAGCTTCCTGAACCAGGCCGTGGGCCGCCACGTTCCCTGGAGACATAACAATCCGGAATACTCGGACTGCGAGCGCCAGAACGCCGATTCGCACCTGAAAGGAATGCTGCTCGGCCAGACGCTGTCGTTGCAGGTGCGCAACTCCTGCGTGCTGCTGGGCACCTGGCAGAGCATCATTCTGGCCGAATTTGACGGCCCACGCTCGCGCTCCATGTCCGTGCAGGTAGTAGGTGTCTAATGGATCGAATCACCCGTAAAAGCCTGAAAGAAGACAAGTTTGCCGCCGAAGTGACCCATTCAGTGGAGTATTTGGCCGAGCACCGCCGCCAGACCATGCTCTACGGCGGCGTGGGGGCGGCCGTGCTGGTGGTCGTGCTGGGGGGCTATCTCTACTGGCAGCACCGCAAGAGCGGGGCGCACGAGGCCCTGGCCAACGCGCTCGCCAGCTACCGCGCCATCATTACCGACGAAGATCGCCCGGGCCGCATCACCTTCCGCTCCGAAGCCGCCAAAAATGCCAAGGCTCTGGGCGACTTCGAGGGAGTGGCCAAGAGTTACGGCAGGATGCAGGAGGGTCAGATCGCCCGCTACTACATCGGCGTTATCCAGCACCAGATGGGCAAGCTGGCCGAGGCCCAGAAGACCCTGGAACAGGTAGCCGCAGAAGGCAAGGATGGGATCCCGCCGCTGGCCCGGCTGGCCCTGGCTGACGTCTATCTGGCCCAGGGCAAGGGCGAGGAGGCGCGCAAGATTTACGACTACCTGCTGAAGAACCCTTCCGACACGGTGCCGGAAACCCGCGCCCAACTGGCCATGGTTCGCTACTTGCGCAACACCAAGCCCGACGAAGCCCGCAAGATGCTACAGGACCTGATCAAGCGCCCGGGCCCGGTCGCCGCCGCCGCCAGCAACATGCTGCGGGAGATGGGACAGTAGGAACATTTGGTGATTTTATGATTTGGTGATTTGTTGATTGAACCCCGTGCGGCTGGGTTTCCAGATCACCAATCACCAAATCATAAAATCACCAGATCGTGCTCCATCATCTTCGCTTTCCGACCGAGCAATCCCAGGGCCGGCGTTATCCTGAGCCTTCCCATCCCTACCGCAACGACTACCAGCGGGATCGCGACCGCATCATCCACTCGCGGGCCTTCCGGCGGCTGGAGAACAAGACCCAGGTTTTCACCGCCCCGGCCTCGGATCATTTTCGCAACCGGCTGACCCACACCATCGAAGTCGCCCAGATCGCGCGCACCGTGGCCGTGGCTTTGGGCCTGAATGAGGACCTGGTGGAAGCGCTGGCCCTGGTCCACGATGTGGGTCATCCGCCGTTCGGCCACTCCGGCGAGGAGAAACTGCACACCGAGATGGCCCGGTTCGGCGACCGTTTCGATCACAACCTTCACGCCCTGCGCATCGTCGAAAGCTTCGAGCACCGCTATGCCGCCTTCCCCGGCCTGAACCTGACCTTCGAGGTGCGCGAGGGCATCATCAAGCATTCCCGGGATTACGACGCGGCGCAGTTTCCGGAGCTGGCTGAATACTCCCTGGACCGCCGCCCGCCGCTCGAGGCTCAACTCGTCGACCCGGCTGACGAGATCGCCTACGACTGCGCCGACCTGGACGATGCCGTGGACGCCGGAATCGTGCCGGTGGACGCCGTGCGCGAGCAGGTCGCGTTGTTCGATCGGCTCTGGGAGCAAGCCGAGCGCGAGTGCGCTGGGGCGACCGAGCACCAGAAGTTCAACCAGGCGTTGCGACAGATGCTGGACGCGCTGGTCTCGGGCCTGATCGACGGCACCCGAGCCGCCGCCGGCAACTCGAAACTACGCTCCGTTGAGGATGTCCGCGCTTGCCCCCGGCGTGTGGCCATCGCCACCGAGGAAGGGCGCCAGGCCGGCCGCCGGCTCAAGGAGTTTTTGCACGACCAGGTCTACCGCTCTCCGGCCCTGACCGAAGAAAAGGAACGCTGTGCCGAGAAGCTGGTGGAACTGTTTCGCTTCTACCTGGCTAACCCGGAAAAGCTACCCCCCGGCTACCGCGAGCGCGCCGAGCAAGAACCGCTACACCGCGTGGTGTGCGACTACATCGCCGGTATGACCGATAACTACCTGCTGCGCCTGCACGGGGAGGAAATGGAGGAATTGAGGGATTGAGGAACTCCGACCGAGGCGGCGATTTCCTTTCTCAGTTCCTCACTTCTTCGCCGCTTCTTTCTCCAGCAGCATCAAGTCCCGTGTCAACTGCTCGGCCTGCTCGCGGAGGCGCCGCAGGCGGTCAGGCAGCGAGGGGAGCTGCTGCTGGGGTGTCGTGGAGGGCGCGGAGGTGACAGCGGACGGCTCGGCGGGGTGGCCGGCGGGCGCG
>JACQDI010000949.1 GCA_016201195.1 Acidobacteriota bacterium
GCGGGCCTAGCCATGGTGCCGATCATCGCCAAGGAGGGGTTGGGAGCGCTGAAGGGCCGGGCGTGCTGCGACGAGATTTGCTAAAGAGAATTGCATCGCCACCCAACGCAGATTTAGACCACTACGGAAAAAGGGGGGCGCGGCGCCGCGCCCCAGAGAGGAGACAACAGGGACGAAGCTTTAGCGCTGCGCCGACGCTACCTGCTCACCCTGCGGCGCGTCCGGCAGCATGTAGGCCTTCACTTCCACCCGCCGGCTCAGGCGCCGAGCCTCGCGTTTGTCCTCCGCCTGCGCGGGCATGTCTTTGCCCAGCCCCAGCTTGTGGATCCGGTAGACCGGGATGTTGTGCTTGGTGGTGAGATAGCGAACCACCGACTCGGCTCGCTTCTCGCTTAGCGTGTAGTTGTAGTCGGCGGCCCCGGTGGTGTCGGTGAAGCCCTGCACCACGATCAGGAAGTGCTTGGTGTTGGCCAACGAGACGGCCAGCTCATCCAGTTCCTTCCTGGCGTCGTCATCGAGGGCGTTCTTGTTAAAGCCGTAGTAGACGGTCTTGGAGGAGGCGGGCTGGTAGTTGTCGAGATTCGCGACGTACTGCTCCAGACGGCCGGTGCGGGCTATGCCGCCTTCGGCGAGTGACCGGGCGCCGCCGGCCCTCTCCATCGCCTGGCCGCCCTTGGTCAGGGCGTCGCCAGCCAGCTTGCCGGCCTCACCCGCCCGTGCGTCGGCAGCGGTGGCTTTCTCATCGACACGCGAGATCTCCTTGCCGGTCTTGTCATCCAGTTGCCCGATGCTCTGGGCGTTCTCGACCGTCCGTTTGTCGAGGTCGGCAACCTTCTGGTTGATCGGATCGGTGGTTTGGCGCACAAATTTCTTCGTGGCGCACCCGGAAACGGTGATCGTCAATCCGGCGACCGCCAGTATGATTAGGATTCGTTGGTTCATAGCCCTTTCTCCCTTCGAACCACGACGAGGTGCACGCCATGCGCCATTTCGCAAGCCGTTTGTTTGCAGTGAATTATCACGCCAGGGTAAGGTAAACGCCTGTCGCGCTTACACGGTGGAAAGCAAAATCTACCGTCTCACCGTCACCCAGATGGGACTCGACCAAGCCAGGTGGCCGTTGCACTGGCGCAGCCGGACGTAATAGTAAGCTTCTCCTTCGGGCGGGTCGGCATCCTGAAACTCAAACTGAAATTCGCGCGCGTCCGGGGAGAGGGAATAGAGGAACCGCCCGTTGCGGACGATCTCGGCTTTCTCGACCACGCCGGTCCCGATCGCCCTCACGCGCCAGCGCGGGGTCTTCGCGGTGGCAAACGCCTCGCCCATGGCGTGCTCGGCGCCGCTCGCCTCGATGGCCCGGTAATCGAGCACAATGTTGTCGCTCGCCGCGTAGGTGCGCCGCGCTTTGATCGCGTCGAAGATCCCCTGCGCCGAGGGATCCGCCGTGTAGACTGCGGCATAGGACATGTGGGTGGAAAAATGGTCGGAGCTGGCGATGAATCCCATCTTGTAGCCCCGGGCCAGGGCGTCCCAGGCCCATGATCCTGCCTGCTTGCCCCACACCTGCTCGACGCCCGGTGGCTGCGGGGCGCCATCGTATTCGTAGTTCTGCCGCCGCCCTTGGTAAATCTCCATCACCGTCTGGTAATCGCGGTCATGATATTGCCAGTCAATAGCCGGGCCGGTGAGCTGGTGGGGGATGGTCAGGGCCGGCGCCTTGGACTCACGCAGCCGCCTCCACAGGTAGGGCGGCAGGTCAGCGGCGGATGGCCGGCCCTCGATGCGGCCCACCAGGGCGCCGCCGCGGCCGGCGAACAAGATGTTCTTGTGGCCGCCTGGGCTGGGCATGCTGCGCTCGTAGGCGTAAATCGGCTCGAATACGCCGGGTACCCGCATCAGGTCGCAGTATTTCTGAATGCGCCACCAGGTCATGGGATTCAGGCCCATGGTGAGCGGCTCCCCGTCGATGTGCTCAGTGGTGGCAAAGAAGTCGAGCAGGGCGGCGTCGCGGGCGTAGCGGTAGGCATCCTCCAGCGCGCCGTCGGGACGCCCGTGGTGGTTGATGTCGGTGTGGCGGTGCAGCTCGCCCCACACCAGGCGATAGCTCTGCGACCCGCGGCTGGCGAGCGATAGCGTGTAATCCGGCCAGGTTCGGCGGCCCGAGCCGGCCGCTTGCTCTAATGCAGGCCACGCCGCCTGGGTCAACTGGGGAGCACCAGCAGCCGGGCCGGACGGGGTACGCCCGTAATGAATGTCGTTGTCCACAGCCTGGAACGGGGCTTTTCTCCGGTCGGTGGCCCACAGGATCTGCACCGCGCCGTTTTCATCTCGCGCCGAGACCGTGCGCACGGCTTGGCGCCCGGCGCTCGGCTCGATCGCGATCGGCGCCGACCAGCGGCTGCCCGCGTAGCTGCGCGCCACCAAACGCCAGATCTGCTGGTTGGTGTTGGTGCGAACGAACAGCCACACCCGGCCGCCGCCGTCAATCGCCAGGTGCGCGAATTCCGTCATTGGCGGCAGGCCCTGGAGCGGATCGGCGGCCGGCGCCAACAGGCTTTCGCCGTCGATCACTGTCACCCGCACCCGCCGCTCGGCGTGCAGGCCCTTTTTCATCTGGGCGGAGTCCTTACCCCAGTCCGGGGATCCCTCCTCCCAGGCCACCCAGACGCGGTTCTGCGCGTCCACGGCTAAACTCGGCCGGGCATGGAATCGCAGGTCGCCGGTCAGCGCCCGCGCCGGGGTGAGGCGGTTATTCTCGTGGCGCGCGAAGTAGACGTCGTATTTCCCGTTCTGATACGAATCCCAGGCGACGAGGATTCCGCCTTTGGAATCGGCGGCCAAGGCCGGCTCCCAGGCGTTCGATTCCCCGCCCACGACCTGCACCACCGGTCCCCACTTGCCGTTGGCCCAAGACCGCAGCAGAACCTGGCTGGTTTTGCGGCCCACCGCTCCCTGCCAGGCAAGCCAGATCTTCCCGGTGCTGTCGGCCGTCATCACCGGCTGCGTGTCGGGAAACGGATCGGTGGTCAGGCGCTCGATGGGGCTCAATTGCCCGCCCCCGAACCATCGTCCATAGAGATCCCAGTTGCCCGCCTTCTGCTCGGACCACACGCACAGCACGTATCCTCGGCCGTCGACCGCCAGCGCCGGGCGGTGCACGTCGCCGTGCCCCTCGTTCATCTGCACCCTGCTGCCCAGGTAGCCGGCGGCCAGGGGAACCAGCGGGATGGTGTCCCCCTCGCCGTCGTAATCGACCCACGCCGCCCAGGTCCGGCCGTCACGCCCGGAGGCGATAGCGGGGTAATCTTGATCGGAGGGCCCGGTGGCCACGGGCAGCACGGTGAACTGTGCCCAGGCCGCTAACGGGGCCAGCAGCAACCACAAGATCCGCCAAGGCAAAGACATGAGGGCAGTTTAGCAGGACTTCCGTACTACCAGGCTGTGGAACGTACTATTTCAGAATGATACCTGCGATCTATATCCCGCCGGGGGGGTCTCTGATGCAAAATGGGAATCGGTCATCGGGAAAAGATGCCGTTTCTTTTTCCTTGTGCTTCTCCTTAGGGGCGCGGCTGCCATCCGCGCCCTTATTTTTTTGTTTCGCAACACCAAGACGCAAGCACCGCGGATCTCACGCCGCCATGAGCGCCTTTGTTTGAGATTTGTTAGCGCTGGTGGGTCCGCGCGTCTTCCAGCAGCCGCCTGGCGCGGACCGGGTTGTAGACCCCGCAAGGGCAGAAGCGGGCCAGCGTCAGCACGGCCTGGTCGGGGGTCCGGCGGCCCTCCCGCACCATGTCGAGCATCTTCTTGGCCATGTTGAACGACACCATGCCGTGGCCGCACATGGTCGACA
>JACQDI010000909.1 GCA_016201195.1 Acidobacteriota bacterium
TCAGCCACCAGGAAGTTCTGGCCTACATAGCTCGAGAACGACTGAATCTGGTCTCCGAACCGGGCTTTCAGCTTCTCCGTAAGCGGGCTTTCCCAGGGGGTCACCGCCATCGCGGGCGGCGGTTTGGGCGGGGCATGGGCCGCCGCCGGCTTTTGCTCTTCTGCCATGTGAACCCACTATCTCTAGCACAGCGCGGAATTTACTGTCAAATTCGGAGGGACGTGGATCGTGGGTCGCAGAACGTGGGCTCCGCTGCTCGGGGCCCGTTCTGCGATCTACGTTCCACGATCCTGTGCTCGACATCTACCCATACTCATGGTATGGTAAACCATATGAAGACGACGCTAAACGTCGATGGCACGGTGATGAAGCTCCTCAAGCAAGAGGCGGCGCGCCGGGGCTGCACCATGTCCGAGCTGGTCGAATCCGCCCTGCGGCTCCTGTTGCAGCAGAGGCCGAACAAGAGGAAACTGCCGCCGCTGCCGGTGTTTCACAGCGGCGGACACCTGGTCGACATCGCCGACCGCGAGGCCCTCTATCAGGCAATGGAGGGCAGGTATTGTTCGTCGTCGATACCAACGTGCTGGTCTACGCGGCCGACCAGGACTCGCCGCTCCATACGCGCTGCCGCGAGCTGCTCGAACAGTGGCGAGGACAGGCGTCGGCCTGGTTTCTGACTTGGGGCATTGTGTACGAGTTTCTACGGGTGTGCACGCATCCGCGCGTGTTCCGCGCGCCCTGGACAGCGGGCCACGCGTGGAGCTTCGTGGAAGCGTTGCTGGCATCGCCGGGCCTGAGCATTCTGGCCGCGACGAAGCGGCATTCCCGCGTGGCGGCGGAAGTGATGCGTGAGATTCCCCATCTGAGCGGCAACCTGATGCACGACGCGCAAACCGCCGTGCTGATGCGGGAGCACGGCATCCGGAGGGTCATCACACGGGATACGGACTTCCACCGCTTTCCCTTCCTCGAACCGATCGATCCGGTGGGCTGACCCCCACGGTCCACGATCTACGATCGCAGGATCCAGGATCAGAACGGAGTGATTTCGATTTATCGGGCTGGGCTCCCGAGCGCTTCCCGCAGCACGGCCAGGCTCTTCGGGACCGCCGTCTCGGCGGGCTCCTTACCTTCCATCTCGAGCGACACCCATCCCTGGAAGCCGGCGCGACGGAGAATGCCGGCGATGCGCTCGTAGTCGAGGTCGAGGGTGTACCACTCGCCGCCGCCGTAGTACGTCTTGGCCTGGACGATGGAGGCGTGGGGGGCCAGCTTTTCCAGGCCCGCGTAGGGGTCGCCGGGGAAATTGCCGGTGTCGAGGTTGATGCCGAGCCAGGATGAGTTCGCCGCGCGCCAGATTCGCAGCAGCATGTCGGGATCGGTGGTTAGCCCCCAGTGGTTCTCGAGGGCCAGCCTTACGCCGGCCTTTTCCGCATGGGGGAGGCACTCGCGGATGGAGTCGACGCACCAGCGGAAGGCGTCCTCGTTGGTGTAGCCCGGGAGGGGAGGCTCGTTGCCTTTTACCTTCATCAGCTCCTCGAAGGAGCGGACCGTCTTCCACCGGCCCGAGTTCAATCGCACGCAGGGGATCCCCATCTGGGCGGCGAGATCGATGCAGTGTTTGGTGTGAGCAATGTGCTTCTGGCGGTCTTCGATGCCGGGGAAGACGAAATCCTGGTGGATGGAGAGCATGGGCAGGCCCAGCCCCAGGCGGAAGGCGGCCTGCTTGAGCTTGTTGAGGTAGGCCGTTGTTTCCTCGGCCATTTGGCGGTGCAGGATCTCCACGCCGTCGAAGCCGAGCCGCGCGGCGTCTTCTATCACGCGTTCCACCGCGTATTTCTCTGGCTTGAAGTGCCAGTAGGAGTAAGTCGAGACCGCCAGCCCGATTCGGGCCGGCCTGCCGGCGGTCTGGGGGCCGGCTGCGCCGGGCAGCGCCACGGCCATGGCGGCCTGCTGCAAGAGCTCGCGTCGGGAAGTCTTCATTCCGAACCCCGACACAATCGTAGCATTCCCGGCGACGATCCCGGCCAGCGGGGAATTTCACGGCCCCGAAGTGCTACTTTTTCTTCTGCAGCTGTACCCACTCGTCGAGCGGGAGCCACTTGTCCTCGGCGGCGTCGCAATTGCCCACGCCGCACACCTCGAACTTGTAAATCGGGTGAATCTCCCAGAGGGAAACGCGCTGCGGATTCGACCCGACTTTCTGGCCCCCCTGGCAGGGCCTGTGGCTGGAGTCGAAAAAGAGGTGGCCGGTGACCCGAACCTGGGGTTTTTGCTTCATCCCTTTGCTCTTCTTGGCTGCCATGTTGATATTCGCGGCGGTCCACTGGGCGGGGCGGTGGTGGGGGCTCATCTCGGCGACGAAGCCCGAGCACTCACTCTTGGTGTTGGCCGTCTCGACCAGTGAAATGTGGATGTCGTGGAACAGGGGTGTGTTGCTCACGTTCTTGCCGCAGTTGACGCTCTCCTTGCCTTCCTGGCGGGCTTTCAGCACGAACCCTGTGAACGTAACCTGCCTGCCTTCGCCCAGACTGTGCAGGGGCCCGCGTTCGATGGTAGGGCCTGCCTTGGTGCGCGGGGGCATGATTTTGTCGCCGTAGTCGATGCTGGTGTCGTCCTCGACTTTCTTCTGCAGGTCCTTCAGGCGTTGGAGGGTGATGGGTTGGGGCGAGCCGGTGGCGCAGAAGTTGTTTTTCGCCCGGTTCTGGTGGTCTTCGTCGCCGCCGGATCCCTGCACGACGCATTGCGCGTCGATGCCCAGGCTCTGCGACGGCGCCGGCGAAGGATAGTGGGCATTACTGCACTCTTGCGTGAATTTGTCGGCGCCGCGGGCGATGCCGCCGCACAGCGCAAAGACACCTGCCACGGTGACCAACCACGAGCAGAATCGGGTGCCTGACATGAAACGA